>CAYTPH010000144.1:0-7316 GCA_964439635.1 uncultured Terriglobales bacterium | reverse complement strand
CTGGAACAGAAGCTGGTCTACCTGAATCCCACCGAACCCTTCAACCTTTACTTGAAGATCGGCCTGGTCGCCGGCATCTTCCTGGCCTCCCCCTTTGTGCTCTACCAGGTGTGGGCCTTCATCGCCCCCGGCCTCTACCGCAATGAGCGCCGTTACGTGGTCCCCTTCATGGTCTTTGCCGTGGGCCTTTTCTTGGCCGGCGGCTACTTCGGCTACCGCATCGTCTTTCCCGCCGCCCTCGACTTCCTGATCGAGTACGGCAAGGCCTTCACCCCGCAGATCACCATCAAGGAATATACCGACCTCTTCATGACCGTGGTTCTGGGTCTCGGGGTCGTCTTCGAGATGCCTATCCTGGTGCTGTTCCTCTCCCTGATGGGGGTCATCACCGCCGGCTTCATGTGGCGCAACATCCGCTACGCCATCCTGCTCATCTTCATCATCGCCGCCATCCTCACCCCCACCACCGACGTGATGAACATGGCCATCTTCGCCGGCCCCATGATCGGCCTTTACATCCTCAGCATCGGCCTGGCCTGGCTGGTCAGCCCCAAGCGCCGCAAGAAGCCTGCCCAGGCATGACCTTCCTCCGTGCGCCCTCCGTGTCCTCTGTGTCCTCAGTGTTGAATCTTCCGGGAGGGCACGGCTTCAGCCGTGCCGTAGAGGCCCCTTTTGAGAGGGCGGCTTTAGCCGCGGAGGGGTTCTTTGCATGCATCACCCTGCTCGCCGTTTTCGCGATGACTTCGTGCGCGCAGGCGAAAACGGAAAAGCCGGAGGCTGACTTGAGCGCCGCCCATCAAGAAAGGACAGCTCCTGCCCCGCCCGCCGGCTCCCACGCCTCTGCTCCCCGCATCGACCCTCAGCGCGCCCTCCGCTACACCCGTCAGGTGGTCGCTTTCGGCTCGCGTCCCCCCGGCAGCCCGGCCCATCGCAAGCTTCAGGATTACATCCGCACCCAGCTGAAAGGCGACCGGCTGGAGGAGGACGCCTTCACCGCCTCCACTCCCCAGGGGCGCGTCCCCATGCGCAACCTCATCGCCAAGTATCCCGGCAGCAAGGACGGCGTCATCGTCATCGCCGGCCACTACGACACCAAGCCCGGCCTCAAGAACTTCGTCGGCGCCAACGACGGCGGCTCTTCCACCGCTCTTCTTCTGGAGCTGGCGGACCACCTGCGCGGGAAGAAGAGGGAAGGCTACTCCGTCTGGCTGGTCTGGCTGGACGGGGAAGAAGCTTATGTCGATTTCACCGAGACCGACGGCCTCTACGGCAGCCGCCATCTGGCCGAGAGATGGAAGAACGACGGCACGCTTCCCCTCATCAAGGCCCTGATCGTGGCCGACATGGTCGGCGACGCTGATCTCAACATCGAGCGCGAGGAATATTCCACCACCTGGCTGCGCGATCTGGTCTACCAGGCCGCCCTCAACCTCGGCTACCACTCACACTTCTTCGGTCGTTCTATGGCAGTGGTGGACGACCACGTGCCCTTCCTCCGCGCCGGCGTCCCTGCCATCGACCTCATCGACTTCCACTACGGCTACGGCAACACCCACTGGCACACCCCCCAGGACACCCTCGACAAGCTCAGCCCCCGCAGCTTCGAGATCGTCGGCAACACCATCCTCGAATCCATCCGCCTCCTCGACCAGAAATAAGTTCCCGGTTGCCGGTTCCCAGCTGGCCCCAGTCACGTTCTCAACTGACAACTGGCAACCGACAACTGGGAACTGCTACGAAGGCGTGCTACAGTTTCCGCCCTATGCACCGCCCCCTCCTGCTTCTCCTGCTGCTCTCCGCCCCCGCCCTCGCCCAGAACACCCAACGCGTCATGGACGAAGCCCTCAAGCCCGCGCCCATCGCTGAGAACCTGCGCGTCCTCACCGACGAGATCGGCGGCCGCGTCCCCGGCACGCCCGCCGCGCAGCGCGGCATCCAGTGGGCCATCGACGCCTTCCGCGCCGCCGGCGCCGACACCGTTACCACCGAGCCCGTCCCCCTGAAGGTCTCCTGGGCCGAAGGCGACACCCGCGCCGACATCGTCTCTCCCTCCCGCTTCCGCGCCCGCGCCATCTCCATGCCCTGGACGCCCGCCACTCGCCGGCCCATCCACGCCCGCGTGGTGAGCGTTGGCATGGGCGACGCCGCGTCCCTGGCCGCCGCCGGTGACTTCTCCGGCGCCATCCTCTTGGTGGACTCCCCTGTCCTCAAGACCTGGGAGGAGCTTTTTGCTGAGTACGTCCGCGTCCCGCCCATCCTCGACGCCGCCGTGAAAGGCCGCGCCGCCGCCATCGCCTGGACCAGCAGCCGCGAGCGCTCCCTCCTCTACCGCCACATCAACACCAAGGGCAACGCCCTGGAGCCGCTCCCCATGGTGCTGCTCGCCCGCGAGGACGCCCACCGCATCCGCCGCACCCTCGAGGCCGGCAAGCCGGTCACCATGGAGCTGTCCACCCCCAACAAGATCGGCGGCCCCATCCAGACCTCCAACGTCATCGCCGAGCTGCGCGGCAGCGAGAAGCCCGACCAGTTCGTCATCCTCGGCGCCCACCTCGATAGCTGGGACCTGGGCACCGGTGCCCTCGACAACGGCGCCAACTCCGCCCTGGTCGTGGACGCGCTGCGTGCCATCAAGGCCAGCGGCATCCGCCCCCGCCGCTCCATCCGCTTCATCCTCTGGGGCGCCGAGGAGCAGGGCCTGCTCGGCTCCCGCGCTTACGCCCAATCTCACCGCTCCGAACTCGACAAGATGTCCGCCATCCTCATCTTCGACGGCGGCATCGGCGCCGTCACCGGCTACTCGCTGGGCGGACGCAAGGATGTCCTTGACCGCGTCAACGCCGTCACCGCTCCGCTCGCCTCTCTCGGCGTGACCAACAACACCACCGACGCCTCCGTCGGCACCGACCACGTCGACTTCCTCCTCGAGGGCGTCCCCACGCTCGTCGCCAACCAGGAGGTGGCCAACTACACCGACAACTATCACGCCAGCTCCGATACCCTCGACAAGATCGATATCGGCCAGCTCAAGAAGCATGTAGCCATCGCCGCCGCCACCGCTCTCGGCATCGCCGACTTGCCCGAGCTTCTCGGCCCTCGCCAGTCCCGCGCCGAGATCGAAACGCTGCTCAAGGAGACCGGCCTGGAGGTGCAGCTGAAAGGCTTCGGCGAGTGGGACGACTGGGCCTCCGGAGCCCGCGGCCGCCAGAAATGAAGTAAGGACGGAATAACACCAAAAGCTAGCCACGGATTCTCACGGATCGTACGGACCTAGAATCCGTGCAGATCCGTTTCCAATCCGTGTTAATCCGTGGCCAAAGCTCTTCTCCGCGCGCTCCGCGTTCATCCTCCTCTGCGGTTTAATCTTTTCTCCCGCACCACCCGAGTCCGTGGTAAGAAAGCTCCCGATGCAGCTCTCTCCCCTCGACTGGCTGGTCCTCGCCGCCTACTTCGCCGTCACCCTCGCCATCGGCCTCTTCTATTACCGCCGCGCCTCCGGCTCCACCGGCGAGTTCTTCGTCTCCGGACGCCAGGTCCCCTGGTGGCTGGCCGGCACCTCCATGGTCGCCACCACCTTCTCCGCCGACACCCCGCTGGTGGTCACCGGCATCGTCTACAAGTACGGCATCGCCGGGAACTGGCTCTGGTGGTCGATGGCCCTCAGCGGCATGGCCACCGTCTTCCTCTTCGCCGCCCTCTGGCGCCGCGCCGGCGTCCTCACCGACATGGAGTTCGCGGAACTCCGCTACTCCGGCCGTCCGGCGGCCTTCCTCCGCGGCTTCCGCGCTCTCTACCTGGCGCTGCCGGTCAACACCATCATCATGGGCTGGGTGAACCTGGCCATGGCCAAGGTGCTGGAGCTCACCCTCGACATTCCCAAGCTGCAGGCGGTGATGTTCTGCCTCCTGCTCACCCTCGCCTACACCGCCATCGCCGGCCTGTGGGCGGTGCTGTGGACCGACCTGCTCCAGTTCGTGCTCATGATGGGCGCGGTCATCGCCCTCGCCGTCTTCGCCGTCCGCGCCGTCGGCGGCATGGACGGCCTCGTGGCCCGCATCTCCGCCGAGCAGCCCCAGTCCCTCGCCTTCGTCCCCGACTGGACCTCCGGCTGGTTCGTCGCCTTCCTCGTCTACCTCAGCATCAACTGGTGGGCGAGCTGGTATCCCGGTGCCGAGCCCGGCGGCGGCGGCTACGTCGCCCAGCGCATCTTTTCCGCCAAGAACGAGAAGCACTCCCTCGCCGCCACCCTCTGGTTCAACATCGCCCACTACGCCCTGCGACCCTGGCCCTGGATCCTCACCGCGCTGGTCGCCGTCGCCCTCTTCCCGCGGCCGAAGGATGCGGAGGCCGCCTACATCCAGGTCATGCTGGCGCACCTGCCTGCCAGCCTGCGCGGCCTGATGCTCGCCGGATTCGCCGCCGCCTACATGAGCACCATCGCCACCCACATCAACCTGGGCAGCTCCTACCTGGTGAACGACTTCTACCGCCGCTTCCTCCGCCCCTGCCACGACGAGCGCCACTACGTCCGCGCCTCGCGCTGGGCCAGCCTGCTGGTGGCGTTGCTGGCGGCCGTCGCCACCTACTTCATGAGCTCCATCGAAGTCGCCTGGAAGTTCCTCATCGCCATCGGCGCCGGCGCCGGCCTGGTCTTCATGCTGCGCTGGTTCTGGTGGCGCATCAACGCCTGGTCGGAGATCAGCGCCATGACCGCCGCGGGGATCTCATCCTTGTTCCTCCAGTCCCGCTTCGCCACCGGCCTCGCCTGGCGGCTGAGCGAGCTCGACCCGCAGCTCCCCGCCGGCCCCCTCGACCCCGCCCATCCTCACGGCTTCGCCTGGCTCATGCTGCTGACCACCGGCTTCACGACATTCGTTTGGTTGCTGGTCACCTTCCTCACCGCCCCCGAGCCCCGCGAAAAGCTGCAGTCTTTCTACGACCGCGTCCGCCCCTCCGGCCCGGGGTGGGGAAGTTTTGTGGCACAGCCGCCCTCGGCTGTGCTGGACAAGGCAAAGGGGAGTCTCCTCTGGCCCCTCCTCGACTGGGCTGCCGGCTGCGCCCTCATCTACGGCTCTCTCTTCGGCCTCGGACACCTCCTCTTCGGCCGCTACCTCCTCGGCTCCGCCATGCTCCTGGCCGCCGCCCTCTGCCTCGCCTTCATCTTCTGGGACCTCTCCCGCCGCGGCTGGGAATCGCTGACCGGCTAATGGCTAACAGCTAGCGGCTTCCTTTCGGGGTACAATGCTCTCACTTTCTGGGAGCCCAGCCATGCCCGATACCGGCGGCCACGCTATCGCTAACGCTATCGAGCAGCGCGATGCCGCCATGCTCCGCAAGCTCGCCGCCGAGGCCCCCGGCCTTACCGACCAGCAGCGCACCGCCCTCAAGCTCCTCGCCGACCTCATCGAGTACGCCGCCAAGAAAGCCGCCTCTTGAAAAATACACTTGTCATCCTGAGCGATGTCGCGTAGCGACGAGCGTGAGGACCTGTAGCTTGCAGTGGGAGAAGAGCCCCACGCAGTGGGGCGAGTTGAACAAGGAGGCCTCTCTCTCCGTCCTCTGCGGCTTTGTCCTTTCTCGCAAAACGAAAAGGCGTGCCCTGGCACGCCCTATCTGCTGACTACCGACTCCTGACTCCCGATTACTTGTATATCGAATGCTGCTCCTGCGGCGGCTTCAGCTTGATCACGAACTCGTGCTCCGCCCGCGTGATCTCGTAGTCTTCCCCGAAGGTCTGCAGCCGCGGCGCTATCACCTGCACCCGCATCTTCCCGTAGGGGATGCCCTCGATGGACGCCCGCCCCTCCGGATCGGTCTTCAGCTGCAGCCCGCCCTTGCCCTGCTTTCCGTCCTTTTTCACCACGTGCAGGATCACGCTGGCGTTCCGCACCGGCTTCCCGTTGCTTTCCTTCAGCACCAGGAACTTCAGCGTCGCCTCCTGTGCCGCCCCCTGCGCCGCCGCAAGCGAGCTCATCAGCAGGGCGCTGAGGCCTATCAGAACCGCTTTCCGCATACCCGGATTCTACCGCAGTTCACTTTCCCCGATTCCCCGATCCCCCATAATTCCTGCGTCCTTCGTCTCCGCCCCGCATCTTTCTCCCATGCCCGAGACCGCGCAGCAGTACATCGCCCGCATCCTTGGCAACCTGGAAGGGAAGGACCCGCTCGCGGTCCTGGCCCAGTCACCCCTGGCGCTGGAGAAGCTGCTTGCCGGCGTCCCCGACGACGTCCTCCTCCGCCGCCCCGCTCCCGGCAAGTGGTCCATCAAGGAGATCGCATTCCATCTGGCCGACGCCGAGTTGGTGGTCGGCGCCCGCGTGCGCTTCATGCTCGGTGCCCCCGGCTCGCCCATCGCAGCCTTCGACCAGGACGCCTGGGTCGCCGCCCAGCGCTACAACCAGCGCGATGTCCGGGCCGCTCTCGACGCTTACCAAGCTATTCGTGCCATCAATCTCCAGCTCTACCGCACCCTCACTCCCGACCAGTGGGAGCACTACGGCCTGCACAGCGAGCGCGGTCGCGAGTCCGTGCGCCAGATCGTCACTCTCTCCGCCGGCCACGACCTCAACCACCTCAAGCAGATCTCCGGGCTCCTGGCCGCTTCCTCCGCCGCTCCCTAACCGCAGCTCTGCTTCTTCCGCACGTCATACTTGAGGGGTATCTCCGACCGGCGCTCCTTGCCTGCGGTGATTTCCGGCGCTACGATCGGTTGCGGGCGGGTCGCCACCCGCGGCAGCCGCGGGATGCGGCTCACCGGCATCTGCCAGACCGCCTGCTCCTGCCCCCAGGCCGCCCCCGACAGCAGCCCCAGCGCACACACTACCCCCCCGCGCCTCCCCCACCTTCCCCACCGCGCCCGCCACTCTCGAAAGAGCTATTACTACTTAGTTACGATGATACCCCCCGCTCCTCCCCAGGATTCCGCCCACGCCGCCCCCCCGGCCTTGACAACTTTCAGGCCTTTCCCTTACCTTAGCACTCAGTCTGGCAGAGTGCTAACAGCCCGGTCCGGGCTGCTGCTGGACGAAAGTTCTGAAGCTAAATACCCAAATCCAGTCCACTTACACAGTTTTGCGAAAGGAGTAGACGAATGGCTACGAAGTTGACTCCCCTGCATGACCGCATCCTGGTCCGTCGGATCGAGGAAGGCGAGACCGTGCGCGGCGGCATCATCATCCCCGACACCGCCAAGGAAAAGCCCCAGGAGGGCGAGGTGATCGCCGTCGGCAAGGGCAAGATCAGCGAAGAGGGCAAGGTGCGCCCGCTCGACGTCAAGGCGGGCGACCGCATCCTGTTCGGCAAGTACGCCGGCACCG
>CAYTPH010000143.1:0-7455 GCA_964439635.1 uncultured Terriglobales bacterium | reverse complement strand
AAAAGCCCGGCCGACACGGCCGGGCCACAAGGTCAGGTGTCTCTACACGCCGGGGACGATCTTCTCCCCGATGCTCTTGGCCTGGGTGAAGAGGTAGAGGTAGTCGGGGCCGCCGGCCTTGCTGTCGGTGCCGCTCATGTTGAAGCCGCCGAAGGGGTGCGCTCCCACGATGGCGCCGGTGCACTTGCGATTGACGTACAGGTTGCCGACGTGGAACTCGCGCTTGGCCTTCTCCAGTTTCTCGCGCGAGCTGGAGTAGATGGCGCCGGTGAGGCCGAACTCGGTGTCGTTGGCGATCTGGAGGGCATGGTCGAAGTTCTTCGACTTGGTGATGGCCAGCACCGGGCCGAAGATCTCCTCCTGCTCCAGCTTGGACATGGCCGGGATGTCGGCGAAGACGGTGGGCTCGAGGTAGAAGCCGTCGCCCAGGTCGGTGCGGCGCTTGCCGCCGGTGATCAGCCGGCCGTCCTTCTTGCCCTGCTCGATGTACTCCAGGATGGACTTCATCGAGCTCTCGTTCACCACCGGGCCCATGCCGGGGTTCTGGGTGGGGTCGCCGACGGTGATCTTCTCCACCCGCGTCTTCAATTTCTCGATGAAGGTGTCGTAGATCTTCTCGTCGAGGATGAGGCGGGAGCAGGCCGAACACTTCTGGCCCTGGAAGCCGAAGGCGGCCTGAGCGACGCCTTCCACCGCCGCGTCGATGTCGGCGTCGGCGTCCACGATGATGGCGTCCTTGCCGCCCATCTCCAGCACCGTGCGCTTGATCCAGATCTGCCCGGGCTGGTGGGTGGCGGCCACCTGATTGATGCGCAGGCCGATCTCACGCGAGCCGGTGAAGGCGATGTAGCGGGTCTTCGGATGCGCCACTAGGGCGTCGCCGAAGGTGGCGCCGGCGCCGGGGCAGAAATTGACCACGCCCGGCGGCAGGCCGGCTTCCTCCAAAATGGAGAAGAAGAAGCGGCAGATGGCGGGCGAGTCGCTGGAGGGCTTGAGGATGACGGTGTTGCCGGCCAGGATGGAGGCCAGGGTCATGCCCGCCATGATGGCGCCGGGGAAGTTCCACGGCGGGATCACGATGCCCACGCCCAGGGGGATGTACCACAGGTAGTCGCGCTCGCCGGGGAGCTGCACCGGGGGCTCGGCCTTGGAGAGGCGGAGCATCTCGCGCGGGTAGAACTCGCAGAAGTCGATGGTCTCGGCGGTGTCGGCGTCGGCCTCGGCCCAGTTCTTGCCCACCTCGAAGACCATCCAGGCGGAGAACTCGTGCTTGCGCCCGCGGATAATCTCTCCGGCGCGGAAGACGATGGCGGCGCGCTCTTCCACCGGCGTGCGCGACCAGGTCTCGAAGGCCTTGAGGGCCGCTTCCATGGCGGGCGCGACCTCGGTCTTGTCGGCCTTAGAGAACAGGCCGACGACCTCGCTGGGCTTCGCCGGGTTGATGGACTTGATCTTGCCGGTGGTGCGGACACGCTTGCCGCCGATCACCAGGTCGTACTCGCGGCCGAGCTCGCCGCGCACCTTCTCGATGGCGGCACGCATGGCGCGCTCGTTCTCCGGCCTGCTGAAGTCGGTGAGGGGTTCATTCTTGAAGGGGGTGGTGGGGATCCGGGTCGCGAGCGGCGCTTCCACGGTGGCCATAAGAGTTCCTCCAGTACCGGCCGGGCCGGATGAGTGCGGTGCAAAACATTGATTCTAGCATCCCGGCCGCCTCAGCACAGAGACCGGACACGAACATCCAAAGCGGTCACGCGACGGGGTGACCGGGCTCACAGCATTCCTGGCCCCAGCGGGTGGACTGTACGGTCAGGCGGCGACAGTGTCCAGTGAGTCCTCCTCCATTCAATCGGTTATAACTGCACCTCCGGCAAATAACAGGTTATTGCAGCGACACCTTCGAAGAGCCTCTGTGCGCTTCCAGAAAAGCGTACGCACCCGCCCGCGCCTTCCAGAAATGGAAGTCACTTGCGCCAATGTCAAACAAAGTCAGGGGTTTCGAATTGGTGAGGCGCGTGCGGCCACTCCTTGCAGGCATCCGAGGAAAGTGCTGTTTCCCGGAGCCGACACTCACGATTTCGTAATCATGCCTCCCCGCGCAACTTTCGAGTCCTGGGCGCGGTGGACGAATGACCCGCGAGAAAGGAATCCAAATGTTGAGAGTACATTCATTCCTGGTAGTGCTGATCATCTCGGCGTTTGCGTGGGCGCAATCCTCCGATACTACTGCGGTTTCCGGCACGGTGACGGACGCTTCGGCGGCCGTGATCGGCGGAGTGGCGGTGACCGCGACCCATGTGGAAACGGGCGTGGTGCGCACCACTCAGACCGACGCAAGCGGCGTTTACACCATCCCGCAATTGAAGCCCGGCGTGTACCGCCTGAGGGTGTCGCGCGAAGGCTTCAAGACAGTGACTCGTGAAGTTCACCTGCTGGTGGCCACCCCCGGGCGAGCCGACTTCGAGCTCCCGGTGGGCGCAGCTAGCGAAACCGTGACGGTGGAGGCCTCCGCCATCAACGTGAATACGGTGGATGCTTCTGTGGGCAACGCCTTTGCCGAGGACGCGGTCAAGACGCTGCCCTTCCTGGCACGCAACGCCACCGCCCTGCTGACCCTGCAGCCCGGCGTAGTCTTCACCGGTTCCTCGGATACCGACCTGTTGTCCATGGGCTCGACCCGCAATCTGGACGAGCGCGATGGGGCGTCCAACGGGGTGCGCTCCAACCAGACCAACGTGACGGTGGATGGGGTGGATTCCAACAACTGGGAGACCCAGGCGGCCTTCTCCAGCGCCCTGCCGGTCACCCTGGATTCCATCCAGGAATTCCGCGTGACCACCACCAATGCCAACCCCACGGAGGGGGTGGCTGGGGGCGCCCAGGTGGCCCTGGTGACCAAGAGCGGCAGCAACAGCTGGCATGGCAATGCCCGGTGGTATCACCGCAACACTGCTACCGCCGCCAACAGCTTCTTCAACAACCTGAACGACCTGCCCAAACCGCGCCTGCTGCGCCACATCGCCGGGGGCTCGCTGGGCGGGCCTATCAAGAAGGACCGGGCCTACTTCTTCGCCGACTACGAGTGGCGGCGCGACCGCAGCGAGGAGCCGGTGCGCCGCTTCGTGCCGAGCGACATCCTTAAGGCCGGCAACCTGATCTACCCGGTGGACGGCAGCATCCCTGGCTTCAACCCTGGCGATCCCAACCTGTCGCCCTGTCCCAATGATAGCGGCGAACTGTGCCGCACCTTGAACGCCGCTGAGATCCTGGCGCTGGACCCGGCCGGTTTGGGAGTGAACCCGGCGATGCTCAGCTACATGGCCCTGTTCCCCGGCGGGAATGATCCCACCCAGGGTCTGGACGCCGGCCTGAGCTTCACCGGCTATCGCTTCAACTCACCGTTGAACACGGACAACCAGGTGTGGACCGCGCGCCTGGATTTCAACCTGACGGAAGACGGCCGCCACGCCCTCTACGCTCGCGGTACCTTGGGCGACATCAAGACGGCGCTGGCGCCGGCGCAGTTCCCCGGCCAGCCCACTTCCTCGACCCTGTTCAACAACACCAAGGGCTTTGCCCTGGTGTACACCACCCAGTTCCAGCCCACGCTCATCAACAGTCTGCGTTACGGGTTCACCCGCCTGGGGATCGCCGAGACCGGTAGCGGAGGCGAGGCCTTCGTGGTGCGCAGCTTCTCCAACGTCCGCGATTTCACCTACCGCGACCTGGCTCGCCAGATCCCCATGCACGACATCAAGGACGACCTGACCTGGATCAAGGGTTCGCACACCCTGCAGTTGGGCGGAGCGCTGCGCTTCATCCGCAGCCATCGCACCAGCTACGGGCTCTCCTATCCCACCTATTCCATCAACAATGGGTTCTGTGCCGCGCAGTGCAGCGACCCGGTGGACAGCCTGACCAGCGACCTCGATCCCAGCAACGACCCCCTGGACCCGAACGCCTTCGTGCGCGCGTTCATGATGCTGACCGGCCCCATCGTCGAGCTCAGCGCCAGCTTCCTGGTGGACGCTGCCTCCGGCACCTTCCTGCCGGAGGGCAGCCCGCAGGTCCGCAATTACGCGGAGAACGGGCTGGAGCTCTACGTGCAGGATTCCTGGCGTCTCAAGCCCAACCTGACCCTGACCGCGGGGTTGCGCTGGAGCTACTTCAGCCCGGTGTGGGAGACCACCGGCAACATGGTGCGCCCGAGCTTCGACGTGCAGGGCTGGTGGGCGCAACGCGTGGCCGATCAGCTCGCCGGCATCCCCTCCGACGCCATGGATCCGCTGCAGTTCGGCCTCGCCGGCAAGGCCAACGGGGCGGAGGCGTGGTGGGCCCCCGACCGCAACAACTTCGCGCCGCGCATCGCCCTGGCCTGGAGCCCGGGATTCGATAAGGGGATCGGCAAGGCCGTGTTCGGCGGTCCGGGCAAGAGCTCGGTACGCGCGGGCGCCGGCATCTTCTACCAGCGTTTCGGCGGGTCGCTGGCCGTGACCACCGACGCCTTCGGTTCGCCCGGCATGTCGAACAGCTTGCGGTCGCAGGCGGGCGCGTTCGGCCTGGCCGCGGCCCCCGGCTGGTCGATGGCGCCGCGCTTCTCCGGCACCTGCGACGCTAGCGGCTGCACCGGTCTGCCACCGCTGTCCACGTTCCTCACGCCACCGACCACCGCCACCTTCCCCTTCATCCCGGATGCCAGCACCGCCTGGGAGGGGTTCATCGTGGACAACCAGGTGCGCACGCCGTACACCATCAACCTCACCCTCGGGGTGCAACGTGAGATCCCCGGGAAGATGATCCTGGACGTGGGCTACGTGGGGACGCTGGGGCGCAAGCTGCTGGTCAAGCCCGACCTGGCGCAGTTCTACGGCCAGTTCACCGACCAGGCCTCCGGACAGACCTTCTGGGAGGCGTACAACCGTTTGGTGGATTACCAGGGGCCGGATCCGTACAACCCGGGAGTGGACCCGTACGATCCTGTGGCCGTGGCCACCATCCCCAACATCGCGTTCTTTGATAACGTCCTGCCCAATCTGCCGGCGTACATGGCCAACTTCATGGGCGACCCGACCTATGCCGGCCTGACGCCGAGCCAGGCGTTCTACGTGATGTTCACCACCAACACGTTCGCGTCCTACGCCGACCCGGTGGGGTTCATCTTCGACGTGCCCCCCTCATTCGGGGGCCTCGGCAGCCCTTACTCCCTGGCGGCGGACCCGGAGCAGAATGGACTGGTGCTCTTCCACCCGCAGTTCCAGTCGCTGCCCGCCTGGATGAACTGGGGCAACTCCAACTTCCACAGCCTGCAAGTGGGCCTGCGGCGCAGTTTTGGCCACTACACTTTCGGCCTTAACTACGTATGGTCCAAGACCATCGACAACGGCTCATCGCCGGAGAACGGCGACCTGTACGCGGTGAACCAACAGTTGACCGGGCAGATGACCAACGCTCTGGACCCGGCGGGCGATCGCGGCCTGGCGGACTTCGACATCCGCCACAACTTCAACGCCCACTGGATCCTCGACCTGCCCTTTGGCCGGGGCCGTCCGCTGGGCGGCGACGCCAAGGGGGTGCTCGACCACATCATCGGCGGCTGGCAGTTCGCGGGCGCCTGGCGCTGGCGCTCCGGCTTCCCCCTCACCGCCGCCAACGGCTTCAAC
Organism: uncultured Terriglobales bacterium; assembly: GCA_964439635.1. GTDB lineage: Bacteria > Acidobacteriota > Terriglobia > Terriglobales > Acidobacteriaceae > CAYTPH01. The sequence goes on along the minus strand of CAYTPH010000143.1, from coordinate 1,798 downwards.
TTCGCCACCAACTGGTACCTGACGCCGCCGGCGACCGCAACCGGCCCAATCAGTTCCAGCGTAACCAAGGCGGACGCGGATGGCGTGCCCAACCTGTTCGCCGACGCGGCCGCAGCCCTGGCGCGGCTGGGCTACACCCGGCCGGGGAGCACCGGGACGCGCAACTTCGTGGGCGGACCGGCATACTTCAACGTGGACTTCGGCCTGCACAAGGAGTTCAAGATGCCGTGGGAAGGGCACTCGCTCCAGTTCCGCTGGACGGTGTTCAACGCCTTCAACACGGTCAACTTCGATCCCGATGACATCGACTTCGACGTCGAGGCCGGAGCCACCTTCGGGCGCATCTACTCCACGGCGGGACCACGGGGCGGGGCGCGCGAGATGGAGTTCGCGTTCCGCTACACGTTCTGAGTCGGGCGTGGTTCTTCGCAGGGGCGGAGCGATCCGCCCCGTTTTCTTGGCCCCAAGGCAGGGCCCCCCGGCCGCCGCCGCCATCGCTGGCAACCACCGGCCCGCGCAGGGTGCTGTTCGTCCAGAAATCTTGACTTCTCACTTCAGAAAAGCGTACAACCAGCCCACAAAATCCTGGATTCTGGAAGCCGCGCACCAGGCTTCGAGAGTAAGTCCAGATTTTCCAGTGCTGTAGGTTGGTCAGCGACTTGCAGCAGAAGCAGCAGAGTAGCCTCGTACGGTTGCGGTTTCTCTCATAAAGATAGTGTCGGTCGGCAGTTGGCGGTTTCTCGTATTGAGTCTGCGGATTCCTTTCATAACGGCTTCATAGCCGGCCCTTTTAGCTAGTCGGGGAAAAACCACAGCAAGGGGAATCTCCATGTTCACAAGAAAAGCAGTAGTCGCGATAGCAGTCGTTATCGCCCTGTCCGCCTTTGCCTGGGCCCAATCCGCCACGTCGAGCTTGCGCGGCGAGGTGAAGGACCCCAAGGGCGCGATGGTCGTGGGCGCTGAGGTCACGATCTCCAACCCAGCAACCGGCTACACCCGCACTGACAAGACGGAATCGGACGGCACTTATCAGTTCGTGCAGATCCCGCCGGGGACCTACACGGTCACCGTCAAATCGGCGGGCTTTGCCACCATCAAGAGTGAGGGCGTGCCCCTGCTGGTCAACACCCCGGCGACGCTGAACTTCGACCTGAAGGTGGCGAGCGGAGCGGAGACGGTAGAGGTGCGCGGCGTCGCCCCCCTGGTGAACACCAGCGACGCCACCCTGGGCAAGGCCTTCAGCGCCGAGCAGATCCAGTCCCTGCCCTTCGAGGGCCGCGAGGCCGAGGGCATCCTCAGCCTGCAGCCCGGAGTGGTGTACCTGGGCCGCAACCTGGATTCTGCCGACGACAGCCGCAGCGGCGCGGTGGCGGGCGCCCGCAGCGACCAGACCAACTACACGGTGGATGGCATCGACAACAACGACCAGCTCCGCGGGTTGGCGTTCACCGGCGTGCTGCGGACTCCGCTGGATGCGCTGCAGGAGTTCCGCGTGACAACGAGCCAGGCGAACGCCGAGGCGGGTCGCTCTTCCGGAGCCCAGGTCACCCTGGTTACCAAGACCGGCACTAATAGCTGGCACGGTGCGCTCTATGAGTACTATCGGCCACCGTTCGCCGCAGCCAACGATTGGTTCGTGAAGCATGCCCAAGAAGCAGCCGGCGAGCCCAACATTGCGCCCAAGTTCCTGCGCAACACCTTTGGCGCCAACATCGGCGGTCCTTTGAAGAAGGACAAGCTCTTCTTCTTTGCCGCCTACGAAGGCATGCGGAAACGTGAGAACCAGATCGTCAACCGC
>CAYTPH010000142.1:6793-7464 GCA_964439635.1 uncultured Terriglobales bacterium | reverse complement strand
ATCGTGCTCGACCGCAAGATCAGCGACAAGCGCGTGTTCCCGGCCATCGACATCCAGCGCTCCGGCACCCGCAAGGAAGAGCTGATCATCCCCAAGGAGGACCTGGCGCGCATCTGGGTGCTGCGCAAGGTGCTGAACCCGCTCTCCCCGGTGGAGGCCATGGAGCTGCTCATCGACAAGCTGGGCAAGACCCGCAACAACGGCGAGTTCCTGTCGAACATGAGCTCGCTCTAGACCGGCTTGAAAGGCAAGGCCCGGCAGCGCTGCCGGGCCTTTTTCTGCGCGCGAACCTGATTAGGGATTGAAAATCGGCGGCCGTGGCGGTAGGGTACGCGCAATCGTCAGGAGGTTTGCATGAACGGGACCGTGCGGCTTATGTACCGCCTCGGATGGGTCTTTTTCGTCGGCGCCCTGCTCTACCGGGTGTCCATGATCTTCCAGTTCGGATATTCCGTGTACTACGCCACCTCGGTGCTGCCGCGGAATCTGATGGAAATGAGCTTCCTGTCGTTTCTGGTCGCCATCGCCACGGAATCGTACGCCCGCGCCAGCTCCAAGTAAGAAAGGCGCGCCTTGCGGGCGCGCCTCCGGCTTCCTTCCTGCTATTGCAGCGCGGACTGAGTGAGCTTCACCGCGCAGTAGTTCGCCGCCCCGCAGTTCCCGCCCGTGCC
>CAYTPH010000142.1:0-6783 GCA_964439635.1 uncultured Terriglobales bacterium | reverse complement strand
AACGCTGGACGCCTCCGCCCCGCTACTGATGTTGTCCACGATGATGCCGCTGGTGCCGCCGGGCTGGGTGCGCGGCGCCGTGATGCTGGCCGCCGGCATTCCCGAGCTGATGTCGAAGCTCTTCAGGCAGCCCGGTCCGCCGCTGGCGGTGCACTCGCCCTCGATCCCCACGAACAGGCGGTCGACGCCATTGGCCATCTCGGTCAGCGGAGAGCACTCCCGGCCGTTGGAGCCGTTGGAAGCAAGCTGCAGGGGTGTGCCGCTCGCCACCGTGTCCATCAGGGCGCCGGTGAAACCGAACCGGTAGAGATAGGGGCGGCTGGCGGCGCTCATCGTGCCGCACACGTACAGGTGGCCGGAAGAGGGCAGCGAGTAATAGGCGTTGCTGAAGGCGCCGGCGTGGATATTCACGCCGTTGGCGACGCTGCACACCCCGCCCTGGCCCACGCGGGCGCGCGCGAGTTCCGCCAGCGTGGTGGCGTTTGCCTGCACCACCACCGCACTCACGCCGTCATTGCCGGAAAAGGCGAAGACCGAGCCGGTAGAGACGTCGAGCATGGGGGCGTCGGTCAGGCCGTAGCCGATGCCGTGGCCACCGCCGACGCAGACGTCGGCGTTGGGCTGGCCCACGGCGAGAGAGGCGACGACGGTGCGAGTGAGGCTGCTGACCGCGTACAGACGCCCCGACTGGTCGCCGACGAAGATGTTGCCCGTAGTCGCGTCGTAGACGGCCGGCGAGAGCCGCTTGCAGCCGGCACACGCGGCGGTAGAGACGGTGACACCGCCCACCCACGCCGGGTCCACAGCCGGAGTGCCATAGAACACGCCGGTGATGCGGTAGAGCTTGCCGTTATCGTCGCCGACATAGGCCGAGTCGGTGCGGTAGTCGATCCATGGAGATGAGAGCGTGTTCGGACTGGCCGAGTACTGCAGCGAATTCATGGCGGCGGCATTGTTGGTGCCGGGCGCTGCCGAGACGGTGGCGCTGCTGCCGTTGGTGACGCCGGGAGCGCATCCGGAGGAGGTACAGGGGTCCCAGGTCAGGACGTGGAAGACCGCCGCGCCTGCCGCAGTCTCCACGAAGGCGACTTTGGAGCCGTTCAAAGAGAGCGTGGGCGAGGTAGCGATCTTCCCGCCCACCACGGTCGTGGTGTTATAGGCCCACATGACGTCGGGCAGGCCGCTGCCGCCGGCGCCGGAGCCACAGAGGCCGCCGGTAGTGGAGCGATACAGCTGGTTGAACGCGACCAGGTTGGACTGGCCACCGGTCACCCCGGCGACGTTGATGGGGTAGACGGCGAAGTCCTGGGTGCAGCTGGGCACGGCGTTCACGTCGAAGCTGAACTTGGCGGGATAGGCCAGTGGCGCCACGGTGCCCGCCGGCCCGAGCGAGATGCTCCAGTCGACTTTCTTCGGCGGCTTGCCGGTCCGTGGCGGTTCTCCCACCGGGCGAATGCCGCGGCCCGTCGCCTGCGCCTGGCCGCGCGAGCGCTGCAGCCAGCGAACCACCATCCGTGGGTCGGACTGGGCGGCGACCCGCGCCTCCACGGAGGCGGCGTTGGTCATGACCACGTGACGCTGGCTCCAGTCCTGCGGCAATCCCATGCGGTCGCTGCCGACACCGTCGGCGGCCGCGCAGCAACCTGCCAGTAGCCCGATAAGCCCCACAACCCACTTGCGTTCCACCTTGCTCCCCCTTTTGCCTTGCCGTTCCCGGAGCTCCCAGGCTCGCTCGTCCCTACTCCAACGATAGCTCTATCCGGGCGTTTTGCACCCCAGTACGACACCCTTTAGTAACCGTGGAACCTGTTGAGCAATAACTACTTAGGGGAGAGGTGACCAAAGTACGAGTCAGTAGAAGGAGAGGCTTCCGCGGAGGCGGGCGTAGCGGAGTGCGCGGGAAAAGAGCAGGAGGGAAGCAGGCAGCAGGATGGCGCCCCACAACGCCAGGCCGAGCAGGGGCACGGCCAGTTCGTGGAACCCGGCGCCGCGCAGCAACGAGAGGCGCAGGCCGTCGATCGCCTGCGTGACCGGGATCCAGGAGGCCACCTGCTCCAGCGGCCGAGGCAAGGCGCTGATGGGGAAGGTGGCTCCGGTCAGGAGCCAGAGGAGCGAACTGGCCAGCCAGACAATGCCGCCGCCGCGCTGCAGCGCGACCTGCATCGCCGCCGCCATGATGCCGATCGAAACCGACACCAGCAGCGACAAGGCGAATACCGCTAAAGCTCCCGGCAGATTGGCGCCGGTGAGCGCCGCCCCGAAGAACAAGGCGCCGGCCGCAAGGTAGAGCAGAAGGTGAATGGTGCGTCCGAAGAATGTGGACAGTGCGGTCATCGTGACCACCTGCGACTCGCGTGTACTGGTCGTCATGAGCACCTCCCAGGTGCCGGTAACCTGGGCCTGGTGGACGCCGTTCACGAAGCTGGCGATCCCCGCCACGAAGAAGCCGTAGAACCCGGTGCCGATCAGCAGGAAGGCGAAGTAGCCGACGCCGTCGGGGCGGAAGTCAGGACCGATGGCGCGTGCCAGGTAGTAAAACGCCGCCAGTTCCGCCAGGCCGCCGAGGCCGTACAGCCAGGAGGCGCGGCCGTAGCGAAGCGCCGTCAGCAGGTCGCGGCGGAGAATGGCGGCGAGCTTGTCGAGCAGGCGGCTCATGACGGGTGCACCTGCATCAAAGGCTCCGTCTCGGGTTCCACCTGGCTGAAGTAGAAGGCGCGCAGCTCGTCGGCGCTGCCGGCCAGAGGCCGGTCGGCGACCATCCGTCCGGCCTGCAAGATCACCGCCCTGCCGGCGACCTCGGCCGCTTCCTCGAAGCTGTGGGTCGCCAGCAGGATGCAGGTTCCGCATTCCGCCAGCTTGGTCACCAGGGTCCGCAGGCGGCGGGTGGAGGCGGGATCCAGGCTGCGAGTCGGTTCGTCCAACAACAGGATCGAAGGGCGCTTCAGCAGCGCGCGGGCAACGCCAAGCCGCTGGTACATGCCGGCGGAGAACTTCATCGCCAGGGTGTCGGCAGCGTCGGTCAGGGCCGCCTGCCGCAGCGCTTCGTCGATGCGGGCCGGCCGTTCCTCGCGGGTCACGTCCTCGAGGCTGGCAAAGAACCCCAGGTTCTCGCGGGCGGTGAGCCGGGGGAAGAAGGAGCGCTCGGTGGCCACCCCGAACCCGACGTGGCGACGCGCCTGGCGGGCGTCGGCGGCGGTGTCGGTCCCTTCCACCAGCACTCTGCCTTGGTCGGGCAGGAGGATAGTGGCCAGCAGCTTCAGCAGCGTCGTTTTGCCGCTGCCGTTGGGGCCGAGCAGGGCGACGACCTCGCCCGCCTCCGCGCTCAAGGAGAGCCCGTCGAGGGCGCGCGTCTCCCCCGCCCGCTCCCGGCCGAGCCAGTTGAACAGCACCGGGCGGTGGGCGAAGGTCTTGCGGACCGAATCGAGCAGGACAGGAGACATGCGGGTGGGCTGATTCTAATCCGAAGCGACGTTTGCAGCCCACCGCGTACTTGGTACTCTACGGAGCTTGCCTCCACTGCTCACCATCGGATTGCCGGTGTACAACGCCGGGCCGTTCGTGCTCGACGCCTGGAGGAGCCTGCGCGCGCAGACCTTCACCGACTGGGAGTTGATCGCGGTGGACGACGGCTCGAGCGACGAAAGCGCGGCGGTACTGGAGACCATCACCGATCCCCGCGTGCGCAAACTGGTCGATGGCCGGCACCGCGGACTGGCGGCACGCCTGAACCAGATCGTGGCGGCGGCCGCCGGCCTCTACATCGCCCGCATGGATGCCGACGATCTGTGCCACCCCGAGCGGCTGGCAGGCCAGGTGGCTTTCCTGGAGGCACGCAAGGATGTTGACGTGGTGGGTTGCGGGTTGCTGAGCTTCGATGCCGCTCTTCGGCCGGTCAGCATGCGAACGTTCCCAGGGGAGCATGCCGCCATCGTCGCCGACCCGGTGCACGGGATCCGCTTGGCGCATGCGACCGTCGTCGGTCGCACCGGGTGGTTCCGGGAGCATCCCTACAACGACAGCAACCGCACCGGTGAGGACTGGGAGCTGTGGGTCAACAGCTATCGCGAGAGCCGTTTCGCGAACCTGCCGCAAGCTCTCTACTACTACCGCGAAATGCAGTCTTTCAGGCTCGCAGGTTACCTGGCGGCGAAGCAGGACCTGGCGCGCCTGCAATGGAAGCACCGCAAGTCGTTTGGGACGGCCGCCGCGGCGCTGGCGGTAGCGGGGCAGTATGCGCGCATGGCGGTGTACCTGGTCAGCAGCCTGGCGGGGGCGGAGGGTCATTGGGTGCGGCGTCGCGGGACTACGGTCCCACCCGAGATCGAGCGGGAGTTCTCGGGGGCGCTTGAGCGTATCGGAGTGGAGCGACAGGGCTAGGGCTTTGCCGGAGCCTGGTGGTGGACCAGGTATTCGTCCACCAGCACCGAGACCAGCGCCGCTGTGGGCACCGCCACCAGCGCGCCCAGTATGCCGGCCAAGGCACCGCCCATCGAAAGCGCGATGATCACCGCCAGCGGCGGAAGGTCCACGCTGGCCTTCATGATGCGGGGTGTGAGATAGGCGTTCTCCACCTGCTGGTAGGCGAAATAGAAGATCAGCACCCCCAACAGCTTTCCCCAGGAGTCCACCACAGCGACGATGCCCGCCAGGATCAGCGCGATCACCGGCCCCACGATGGGGACGATGTTCAGCAGCCCGGCCACCACCGCCAGGGCATAGAAGTACTTGACGCCCAGCAGGCCGAAGACGACGGCGCTGGCGCTGCCCAGGATCAGCATCAATCCCGCCTGTCCGACCAGCCAGTGGCGCATGCGGCGCTCGGCGCGGCAGAGCGTGGACTCCAGCCGCGGCCGGTGCTGGGGCGCGACTAGCGACATCGCCCAGCGGAAGGCGCGCTCGCCGTCGAGGATGAAGTAGGCGGTCAGGATCAGCCAGCTGAAGAATCCGAAGAGGCCGCCGGCGATCCCTTTGAAGACGCCCAGGACACCGCCCGCGGCGCCCGTCAGGTATTGCTGCAGGGAACGCGGGTCGAAATTCTCGGCGAAGGGAAGATGGCGGATGCGTTCGGTGAGGGAAGCAACCTTGGCCGGCCAATCCTCGGCCAGTCCCTGGACGTCGCGAAAGATGGGCGGCAGCGCGAAGACGAAGAACACGGTCATGGCCGCCAGCCCGCTCAGGACCAGGACCAGCAGTGCGGCGGCGCGCCCCGGCGACCACTTCCCGACCCGCAGCCGCTGGATCGCGTCCAGGGCGGGCGCCAGCACCACCGCGAACAGCGCCGCCACGTAGATCAGCACCAGTACGCTTCGCAGGCGGTAGCCCAGGTAGATGGCGGCGGCGACCGCGAAGAAGAAGAGAATGTCAGAGCGGCGGTTCGGCATCCGTAGCGACCGTCCGCTAGTCGCGGAGCACTTCTGTGTTCTCCGAGGCGATCAGCACCCGCTGCAGCTTGTAACCGGAATCCACCCACATCGACCAGTTACCTCCCTCCAGCAGCAGGTCGAAACGGTCCAGTTCCACCTCGTTGCCCTTGAGCTTCACCTTCTCCCGGCCCTTGTACTCCACGGCTACGGTCACCGGCGCCTGCTGCCGGGGAACGAACACGCCGAACTGCGACTTTTCCAGCTTGCAGGGATTGGTGGTGGCGCCGGCGCAGCCCGCGGCCAGGTATCGCCACAGCAGGATCTGGCGGTGGCTGAAGAAGTAGTCGTCCACGATCTGGGTGGAAGGCGGCAGCATGAAGGCCAGCTCGATGGGTTTCTGATTGGCCTCGCTGGACAGCTTCTCCACCAGGAACTGTTCGCTGGGCTCGACCGTGGTGAGCGCCTTGTTGGGGCTCAACTCCCGCCATTCGTAGCGGCGCAGGTCGCCGTTGGGCAGGAGTTGCATCTCCGAGCTCTGCTCCGCCTTGCCTTCCTCCATCTTGAGGGAGGCGGTGGCGATCTTCATCTCGGCGCGGTCCTGGATCTGGAAGCTCTCGGTGGCCACCCGCTTGCCGCCGATGTAGATGCCGAAGGAGCCGGCGTCCACGACCTGCGCGGGCATCTGCTTGGATGGCTTGGTGGTTTTCTTGTCGGCATGTCCGGAAAGCGCCGCGCCCAGCGTCAGGCCAGCGATCAACACCGCGGAACCCAATCTTTTCACCGTTACCTCCCTGAAGTCTTCGGTAGCTCCAGCCTCTGTGCCACTTCGGTAGCGACCGCTTCGACGCTCTTTCCGAGGGTGTCCACCCGCACTTGAGCGCGCAAGTAGTGCGGGCGGCGCGTCTCATACAGCTCGCGGAATCGGCTCTCGTCCTCGAACAGCGGGCGCGCCGCGCCGCTCTCCTGGCAGCGGCGGCGCAGTTCCTCGTAAGGCGCATCGAGGAAGACCATCGGCTCGCCCGCCTCCGCCAGCAGCCAGGCGTTCTCGTCCTGGACGAAGGCCCCGCCGCCCAGGGCGGCGACCAGCGGCTCGGCGTGGCCCAAGCCATCGAGCACCGCGCGCAAAGCCGCGGTTTCCGCCTTGCGGAAGGCCGCTTCTCCTGAGCTTTCAAAGATCTCGGCGATGCTGCGGCGCTCGCGCTCCTCCACCAGGTCATCGAGGTCGAGGAAGCGCCAGCCCAGCCGCCGCGCCAGTTCGCGGCCGACGCTGCTCTTGCCCGCTCCCATGAACCCGACCAGGAAGAGGGCGCGCGGCCGGCGCTTCGGCGCGTGCGGTGCCTCGCGACCTGGGTCGGTCCTCATGAACGCACTGGGGTGGCGGAAACGTGCCGCCACGCCGCGGGGATCCGTCAGCGTTTCG
>CAYTPH010000141.1:0-7485 GCA_964439635.1 uncultured Terriglobales bacterium | reverse complement strand
GAGAGCTCGCAGTACTGCCGTATCTGCCGCGGCGACATCTGCGCGTTGGCGAAGATCTTCTCCCCCGCCCCGGCAAACCGCTGCAATTGCACCTGCCGCGCCCGGATCACCCGCTGGCGGATCTGCTCCGAGCCTTCCGGCGCTGCCGGCGAGCGCATCTCCCGATAGTTCACCGCCGGCACGTCGATGTGGATGTCGATGCGGTCGAGCAGCGGCCCGGAGATCTTTGAGAGATACCGCTGGATCATCGGGTCGGTGCAGTGGCACTCGCGATGGCGCTGGTCGTTGTGATATCCGCAGGGACAGGGATTCATCGCTGCCGCCAGCATGAATCGCGCCGGGAAGGTGAGCGACATGGAGGCCCGCGCGATGCACACCGTCCCGTCCTCCAGCGGCTGGCGCATCACCTCCAGCACGTTGCGCGGAAACTCCGGCAGCTCGTCGAGGAACAGCACCCCATGGTGCGCCAGCGACACCTCGCCCGGCCGCGGGATCACGCCGCCACCGATCAGTCCGGCGTCGGAGATGGTGTGGTGCGGCGCGCGGAACGGCCTGGCGCCCACCAGTCCCGCGCCGTGGTCGAGCACCCCGGCCACGCTGTGGATCTTGGTGGTCTCCAGCGCTTCGTCGAACGTCAGCGGCGGCAGGATGGTGGGGATGCGCTTGGCCAGCATGGTCTTGCCCGACCCCGGCGGCCCGATCATCAGGATGTTGTGCCCGCCGGCCGAGGCCACCTCCAGCGCCCGCTTGGCGGTCTGCTGCCCGCGCACGTCGCGGAAGTCCACGCTGAAATTCTGCGTCTCGCTCAGCACCGCCTGCGGGTCCACCTGCACCGGCTGGGCGCCGTTCCCCTTGTTGATGAGCCGCACCACATCCACCAGCGACTTCACCGGGTACACCGCGACCCCGCCCACCACCGCCGCCTCGCGTGCGTTGGCCTCCGGCACGATCAGGTTAGGGATCTTGCGGTCACGCACTGCCACCGCCACCGGCAGCGCGCCCCGCACCGCGCGGATGCTGCCGTCGAGCGACAGCTCCCCCACGAACACAAAGTCCGGTACTTCCTTGCGGGTCAGCCCGCCGTAGGCGCCCAGGATTCCCAGTGCCATGGGCAAGTCGAAACCCGAGCCTTCCTTCTTGATGTCGGCGGGCGCCAGGTTCACGGTGATGCGCGTGGCCGGCACGTCGTAGCCGCAGTTGCGCAGCGCCGCCCGGATGCGCTCCCGGCTCTCCCGCACCGCCGTGTCCGGCAGGCCCACGGTGGTGAAGTTGTCGTACATGCTCACCACCGGGGAGACGTCCACCTCGACCTCGATGATGTTGGCGTCGATCCCGTACACGGCGGCGCTGAGCGTCTTGAACAGCATGAACCAGTCAGCCTATGCACAGCTCCGCACACCCGGCTATGACGCGGCTCACAGCCGCTTGTGAGCTATCGGGAAGCGTCCGCGGCGGCGGATACCGCCATCTCGGCCAGCGGGATGCCGGGGCAGTCGGCGCAGCTCTCGCGCGGAGCCACGTACTGTGCCCAACAGCGAGGGCAATAGCGGCGGCAGCCCGCGGCCGGCTGTGGCGGCGCCCCGCACAGCCCCTCCGGGTCTTCGCCCGCTCGCCGCAGGAACTCATCCAGGGCTGCGAGCTTGGCTTGCCTCGACCACGCCATGGCCGCCCGCACCCCGGGCGCTTCGGGCAGCGGCAAGGGATACAGCAGCTCCCGCCGGACGCGGGAAGCCATCGCGCGAAACCCCTCCGGCCGCAGCAGCGCCTGCGCGACCGCCAGCGGATGCCGGGTGGCGACCAGCTCCTTGCGCAGGGCATCCACGGCACGCATCGCTGCCAGCGGAGAGAGCGCGATGGTCAGCGCCTCCTGCCATCGCGTCTCACCGCTTTCCGGGTAGAGCCTGCGGTGCGCGCGGCTGAACAGCCGGGCAACCAGGAACATGGCGAGGAGGAGGACGATCAGCGCCGGCAGCCACACCATCAGCAGGCCCAGGAACCAGATGGCGAGCGGCAGGACCACGACCGTGTAGAAGAACAGCGAGTCGCACGCCAGCCGCAGGGCCAAGGAATCGCGGCGCTCCTGCTCCAGCCGCTGCCGCACCGCCTCTTCGTCCAACGCGCTCCGCAACCTGGCGGCGATGGCAGCGCCCCTCGCCGCGGTCTCCGTGTCTGCCAGCTCGCGCAGGAGCCCCGCCAGATGCCGCGCATACTCGGCGGATCCCGTCCTCAATCTCAGCGGACCGATGCGGATGCTGGCGCTGGACGCAACCGGCGTCTGCATGTCCTCATAGCGGACGAGGGCGGAAGCGCCCTCCTCCCCGGCGCCATGCACCACCACGCCGCCGGGCGCCAGGTCCAGGTCGATCGGAGCGCACAGAAAGCCGCCGCGCATCGGCGGCAGGAGGCCGAGCAGGACGCCCTTCACCCCCAGCGCCGGCAACAGGATCCCATCCGCCGCCGTCTTCCAGCGGCGGAACCACGGCCGGAACACCACCGCCGCTTCCGGCGCCCACAGCACGCATTGCAGTCCGTAGAGGACTACGAACGCCAGCAGCAGGAGCTGGAGGTCGGTCATCCCTGCCCGGCGGTGTTGGCCTTGGCCTGCACGTCGGGCGAGCGCCGCCCGGTGATGGCCGCGATGATCTTCTTGATCCCGGCCAGCAACGCCACCACGCCCGCCACGATCACCTTCCAGAGTTTCCCCAGGGCGCCGGACTTGATGGCCGCCGCTCCCGCGCCGCCGGCGATCAGCGCCGTCAGCCCGTAGGCCGCCACCTTGTCGCCCTTCACGAAGTCGGCGTAGCGGTTCCCTTCCACGTAGCTGACGGTGGTGAGCAGCTCATCGAACTTAGGCACCACGGTGGCGAGCTGCTCCGGCGGCAACACCAGGTCGATGTTCATGGTGCCGCGCCGCCCCAGCACGCGCGTGGAGTAGTTCACCGCCTCGCCCGTTCCCCGGCCGCGGATGGCCCAGGTCAGGTTGTGGGTCGTATCGTTGTAGAAGGGCGGCTTCTCCCATCCCAGCACGTGGAACGGCTGCCAGCCCTTCTCGGCGCGTATCTTGTTGGCTTCCTCGGTCCCGCGCTTGATGGATGCCAGCAGCGCGTCGGCATCGATCTTGTCCTTCTCGTCGTCCTTGACGTAGCCGACTTCCTGGAACTCGAAGATCACGAACCACATGTCCTCGTCGCTCTCGCCGGCGGGGATGATCACGCCCAGCTCGTCGCCGGAGGGGATGTTGTGCGTCAGCTCCAGGAACTTCTGTGCTCCCTCGCGCCCGGCAAAGCGGTAGCCCTCGGGTACCGTTATCTCGGCGATGCTGCCCAGCTTGCCGACCGTGGGACCTTCCTCCCACTCGATGACGGGTTGCTGCTGTTGTTCTTGGGTGAAAGCGGCGGTGGACAGGCAGAGCAGGACGGCCAGGGCCGGGACGATGAATCGCGTCATGGAGGGGCTCCTTCGTGAGATCGCGTCCGGTGCCGCGATTCTGGATTCATTCGCCCCTATCCAGCAACCAAAAATGCGCCCGTCCCGGTGACTAAAGTTATCCCGCCCCTCCCGGACCTCCGTGTGACGCGCTATTTCCGCAGGTAGGAATCCGTCTTGTTCAGCCAGTCTTCGCGCTGCGGGCTGAACACGTCGAGGACATCGGTCGGCTCCTCGGCGATCGCCTTGTGCGGCAGGAACGAGGGCAGGTGCAGCACCTCGCCGGCCCTCAGCACGAAGCTCTCGCCATCCTCCGAGCCGATCCAGAAGCGCAGCGCGCCCGACAGGATCGTGGTCACCTGCTCGTGCTCGTGCGAGTGCATGGGCACCACGCACCCGTGCTTCAGCGAGACCCGCGCCAGCATCAAGCGCTCGGCAGTGATCAGCTTGCGGTCGAACATGGGCGTGACTTGTTCCTGGGGCACATCGTCCCAGCGGTAGCGAGTCGCGACTGCGGTCGGCATGCGGCCTCCCTCGATCGTCGCCAGGCGGGCGACCTTGGATTATCCCTTCCACCGCCGCCGCCTCCAAGCGATTTGGGACGTGCCGCCGCCGCGCGGGTCTGCAACGACAGTCATTATCCTGTACACTTCCGCGCACCGCCCCGAGGCTCCCATGGGTTCATCCACCGCGCGCTTGCTGGCCCGGCTCGAACAGGCGCGCTCCCGCCTGGTCCGGGGCGAGCGTGTGGGCATCGCCGCCCTCCTGCGAACGGCGGGAAAGCCGCGCTTCCTGCGGCCGGCATCGCTCATCCGCTTCCACGACCTGCTGCTCTTCTTCCGCGCCTTTCCCCAGGACGCCGCGGTCGTGGCCGAGGCCGAGCGGTTGCTTTCGCAATGCGAAGAGAACGTCGAGCAGTTTCGCCGCCGCAAGGCGCCGATGGACGCCTTTGACCCGGAGAACGTCTCCGGCATCGCCGGCACCGACATCGTCGACACCTTCACCTGCGAGGTCGCCGCCTGGCTCGCCGGCCGGTTTCCCGCCGACGTCACTATCGACTGGGAGCCCGAGGAGCAGGCCGCCCGGCTGGGCGCCACCCTTCCCCGCTTCCTTCCCTTGCTGGATGAGGATGCGCTGGTGGAGGCCGATGTCCCCTACCTTGACTGGCTCCACGCCGCCAGCGGCGGCCCCGATCGCGACCTCGCCTGGCTGATGCAGCGCTTTGAGCGGCTGCCGCTCACGCCCGCGGAGAAGACCGAGCTCTACGACTCCCTCGGCATCACCTTGCGCTGGAAGTTGCGGGCTTCGCCGGTATCGCGGACCAGCCTCCGCCGGCCCACGGCCGCTTGCTTCTATCACGACGGCCCCTTCATCGCCCGCCGCGACGTCTCGCTAACCCGCGAGCTTGCTGCCGGAGACCTCCCTGTCCGCATCCTGCCTGCGGAGGAAGGCGCTGCCGTGCTCGACATGGTGCGCGCCGCCGTCACCGTCCGCTATCGCGAGCTCTGGGGCACCACCCGCGGCGACCACACCCTGGTGCGCCAGGCCAGCATCGGCCGCGGCTGCGAGGTCTTTCTCTGGGGCTTGCCTCCGGAGCGGCGACTCCCCTTGCGCGCTTACCTGGCCGGCATCACCGTCAAGAACGGGGTGCCCATCAACTACATCGAGGCCATCTCCCTGTTCGACTGGACCGAGGTGGGCTTCAACACCTTCTACGCTTATCGCGACGGCGAGACTGCGTGGATCTACGCCCAGGTGTTGCGCCTGCTGCATCAACTGCTGGGCGTCTCCTGCATCTCCGTCTACCCCTACCAGATCGGCCACGGCAACGACGAGGCCATCGCCTCGGGGGCCTTCTGGTTCTATCGCAAGCTGGGCTTCCGTCCCGGGCGTCCCGACCTGCTCACGCTGGTGAAGAAGGAGGAGAAGAAGATCGCCGCCTCGCGCCGCTACCGCACTCCGGCGGCCACGCTGCGCAAGCTGGCGCAAAGCCACGTCTTCTACGAGCTGCCCGGCGCTACCCGCGGCGCCTGGGACCGCTTCTCCGTCCGCAACCTCGGGCTGGCGGTGCAGCGCCACATGGCGGAGCGGTTCCACGGTGACCGGCAGGAATTGGTGAAGGCGGCAAGGGCCTCGCTGAGCCGCGCGCTGGCTATCGACCCCAGCGGATGGACGCCGCCGGCGCGGCGCGCCCTCGACGACTTTGCCGTGGTCCTCGCGCTGGCGCCCGATCTGGATGGTTGGAACGCTCCCGAGAAGGAAGCGCTGGCGCGCATCCTCCGCGCTAAGGCCGGGCGGGATGAATGCGACTACCTGGGCCGGCTCCAGCGCCACTCCAAGCTGAGGCAGACGTTTCTGGTGTTGGGGTCTGCTCCTGCTGTCACCGCGAAAACGGCAAGCGGGCGTTAGCGCTCTATCGCCATGGCGACTGCATTGCCGCCGCCCAGGCAGAGCGCGGCGATGCCCCTGTGGACGTCGCGGCGCATCATCTCGTACAGCAGCGTCACCAGCACCCGCGCCCCGCTGGCCCCGATGGGATGCCCCAGCGCCACCGCCCCGCCGTTCACGTTCACCTTGTCCGGGTCCAGGCCCAGTTCGCGCATCACCCCCAGCGCCTGCACCGAGAAGGCCTCGTTCAGCTCGTAAAGGTCCACGTCCTCGTTCTTCCAGCCGGTCTTCTTCCAGACCTGGCGGACGGCATCCACCGGCGCCATCATCACCCAGGCCGGGTCCACGCCGCTGGTGGCCTGGGCCACGATGCGTGCCAGGGGCTTGGCCCCGAGCTTGGCGGCATTCGACGCGCTGGTCACCACCACCGCCGCCGCCCCGTCGTTCACTCCCGGCGCGTTGCCGGCGGTCACGGTGCCGTCCTTCTTGAATGCCGGCTTCAGCCCGCGCAGCGCCTCGATGGTGGTGTCCTCGCGCGGCGACTCGTCCTGGTCGAAGACCACCGGCTCGCCGCCCTTCTTCTTCGGCGGCAGCTCCACCGGCACGATCTGCGCCTTGAAGCGGCACTCCCTGGTGGCGGCCACCGCCTTGCGGTGCGAGTTCACCGCGAACACGTCCTGCTCCTCGCGGCTGATCTTGTACTTCTCCGCCACGTTCTCGCCCGTATTCCCCATGTGGTAGTTGTTGTAAACGTCCCACAGCCCGTCGTGCACCATCGAGTCGACGAGCTGCCCATTCCCCAGGCGGTATCCCTTGCGCGCCTGCGGCAGCAGGTAAGGCGCGTTGGTCATGGACTCCATGCCGCCGGCCACCACGATGGAGCTGTTGCCGGTCTGCACCGCCTGCGCCGCCAGCGCCACCGCCTTCAGCCCCGACCCGCAGACCTTGTTGATGGTCATGGCGCCGACCTCGGCCGCCAGCCCGCCGCCCAGCGCTGCCTGCCGCGCCGGGTTCTGCCCCAGCCCCGCCGACACCACGTTGCCCATGATGCACTCGTCCACCTGCTTGGGGTCGAGGCCCGCGCGCTTCACCGCCTCGCGCACCACGATCGCGCCCAGCTGGGTGGCGCTCAGCTCGCTCAGCGAGCCCTGGAACTTCCCGATGGCGGTGCGAACTCCGGCAAGGATGACGGCATCTTCAAGCTGCGGCATACAGAACGCTCCTCCGTGGACCTGCGAAACCCCGATTATAAGACGCGCCGGCGGCCTCCAAAGTCGCGTCCGCCCCTCGCGCCCCGCTTCCACCTCCGCGACCGGTCCGCAGGTAACTCTCCAATCTCACTTTTTCTCTTGACATCAATTTTTAATGACTCTATACATTCAACAATCGCGACAGAGCATCGTCGCAATCACGAAAAGGGAGAATAGAAACCATGGCAACGAAAAAGGGTGGCAAGAAGAAGGCCGCGAAGAAAAAGAAGTAAGAGCCTTCAGACGAGACAGGGGACGCGCGAGCGTCCCCTAAAGTTTTCCGGACGCGCGCCGCACGGCGCGCTTCTTCATTCTCCAGAACCCGCGCCCAGCGCCTTCTTCCCTTCCTCGAACGGGGTGCCTCGGCCTCGCGGAATCTGGTTTTGCTTGGTCCCCCTTGACCACTCATGCACTACCGTGG
>CAYTPH010000140.1:4297-7495 GCA_964439635.1 uncultured Terriglobales bacterium | reverse complement strand
CGTCGCGCGCGGGGCCCATGGCGGGCCGGACTTGCGACGAAGGCCGCTGGTCGGGCGCCGGCGGCGGCAGGGCGCTGCTTTGGGCGAAGCAGATGGTGGGAAGGAGCACGGCTACGGCCAACAGACCACGCATCGGAGGACCTCCGAGCAGCGATTGTACTCCGCGACGCTAGGGTTGCTGCGGCGGCGCTCCCGGCGGAGGAGGCGGGTTCTTGGGCGGTTCTGTCTTCTCTTCGTCGTCGGAGAAGACGCCGAAGATCTTGCCGAAGAAGCCCTTCTTCTTCTTGGACGGCTCCTGCTTCGCCGGTGGCTGCGGCACGGCCTGCGTCTGCGCTTGCTGCTGTTGGGTATTAGACACCAGGACGGGAGGGGAGGGTTTCGACCCCAGTCCGAAGATGCGGGAGAAGAAGCCGCGCTGTTCGGACATGTCGCAGGTGTCCTTAGGTTCCGTGCCTGCAATGAAATAGGCGACGTAGTCGTCGGGGCAGGTGGCGGTGGCCAGGCGGTTGGTGGCCTTGTCCAAGGTGACGGACACCACGCCATCGGGGACAGGAAACGGTTCTGCGTCCTTGTATTGCGGAAGGCTGACGGCCTTCTTCATGAACTCCGCCCAGATGGGCGCGGCGGTGTAGGCGCCGGAGAGGCGCAGGTCGCTGTAGTCGTCGAAGCCGACCCAGACGATGCACAGCAGGTTGGAGGTGTATCCGGCGAACCAGCCGTCGTGCGAGGTGCCGGTCTTGCCGGCCGCGGGTGCGTTGAAGCCGCGAGCGCGCACCGGGAAAGCGGTGCCGAAGTTGAGCACGCCTTCCATCATGTTGGTCATGACGGCGGCGACGCGGGGGTCGAGCACGTACTTCTGGTCGGTGGCGAAGTCCTCGAGGACGCCGCCCTGGGCGTCGCGCACGGAGTTGACCAGGATGGGGGAGACGCGCACGCCGCCATTGGCAAAGATGGTGTAGGCGCCGGCCATCTCCAGCGGGGTGGCATCGTAGGCGCCGAGCGCCATGGCGGGCGTGGACTGCACCGACTTGACGCCGGCGGCCCGCGCCAGGGCCGCCACCTTGTCGTAGCCGATGGCCTCCGCCAGCTTCACCGTGGCGTTGTTCAGCGAGAGCGCCAGCGCGTAGCGGGCGGTGACCGGCCCGTGGTACTCCTCCTTGTAGTTGCGCGGCTCGTAGAGCTCGTCGCCGAACATGAAGGTGGAAGGCGAGTCGTCGATGAGCGAGGTGGGGGTGAGCACCGGCTCCTCGCCGGCCAGCGCCGTGCTCATGGCGGCGGCGTAGACGAAGGGCTTGAAGATGGAGCCGGTGGGACGCTTGGCGACGGCGTGGTTGAGCTGGCTGAAGCCGTAGTTGCGCCCGCCCACCAGCGCCAGCACCTCGCCGGTGCGGGGATCGAGGGCCACCAGCGCCACCTGCGCCTGGGGGCCGGGCCGGACCACGGTCTCGGTCCTGGCGTTCTTCCCTTTTCCGACCTGTACCTTGCGGGTGCGCAGCCTGGCGATCTGCTCGTCCACGAGCTTCATCCCGGCCTGCACGGCGTCGGCGGCGGCGGCCTGGAGCTCGGGATCGAGAGTGGTGTAGATGCGGTAGGCCTGCTCGTTCAGCTCCTGCTCGGAGAAGCGGGCCACCAGCTGGTCCTTGACCAGGTCGACGAAGTAGGGAGCGTCGCTGGCCTCGACGTTGGGAGGCGCGAGCTTGAGCGGCGTGGCCTTGGCGCGGTCGGCCTCCTCGCGGGTGACGGAGCGGGTGTCCACCATGGCCTCGAGCACCAGGTTGCGGCGCTGCAGGGCGCGCTCGGGGTTCTTGTAGGGGTTCAGGTAGTTGGGCGCCTGGATGATGCCGGCCAGCAGCGCGGCTTCGGGCAGGGTCAGGTTCTTGATGTCCTTGCCGAAGTAGGCCTGGGAGGCCTCGCCGAAGCCGTTGATGGTGAAGGAGCCGCGCTGGCCCATGTAGGCGGAGTTGGCGTAGAGCTCGAAGATCTGCGGCTTGCTGAAACGCTGCTCCAGCTCGACCGCGATCAGGATCTCGGTGAGCTTGCGCTTGATGGTCTTCTGCGGCGAGAGGAAGAATCCGCGGGCGATCTGCATGGTGATGGTGGAACCGCCCTGGCGGGTGGCGCCGGAGCGCAGATCGATGAAGGCGGCCTCCGCCAGGCGGAAGTAGTTCACGCCGGAGTGCTGGAAGAAGCGCTGGTCCTCGATGGAGGTGACGGCGTCCACCAGCACCTTGGGGATGTCCGGGAAGGAGACCAGGCGGCGCTTGGACCGCTGTTCGGTGTCGAACAGGGCGGTGACCAGCTGGGGCTCGAGCTCGTAAGCGGAAAGGTTGTCGGCGTCGCCGCCCTCCCCGCGGGTGATGCGGTCGATGCGGCCGTCGTTGACCCGGACGATGGCGGGCTCCGGGCTGTGATAGCTCTCCGGGCCGGGCTTGATCTGGATGCCGCCCTTCAGCAGCCGGAAGGTGCCGAGGCGGTTCTCGCCGTTCTCGGTGTAGCCGGCGCGGCGGAGCTGGGCGGCGATCTGCTCGACGGTAGCCCGGTCGCCGACGCGGAGCTGGCGCGGGGTGGCGTAGATCTTGGCGGCATTGTTGAAGATCTTGCCGCTCATGCGGCGGTCGATGATGCGCTGGTACTTCACCCAGTACCAGCCGAAGACCGCCAGGAAGGCGACACAGAGCAGGACAAAGGCGGTGACGCCGAGCTTCAGCGTGCGCTGTGGGTCCTTGCGGGCGCGACGCGGTCGAGCTGTCTTGAGCTTTAAGGTCATGTCGAGGACGGCCGCGAGCGGACTGCGTCCCTGTAGGGGACGGAGCCGCCGGGCAGCGCGTTATCCGGCGGAGAACACCCCACCGTCATTCATTGTACCCAGCCAGAAGTTTGATGCGCCGCCGCGCGTCGAAATGCCAGAGAGACGAAAAGAAGACCCGCCTAGATCCGCTTGTTCTTAGTACCGGGGTTGAAATCGAGGTCGAAGGGGTAGACCGGGATATCGATGTGCACGGTGTACTTGGCGGAGATGATGAGATCGGCGCCCCTCCGCTGCACCACGATCTGGTCCTCGGTGACGGGGATCTCCAGTTCCTGGGCCTTCTTGAGGATGATCCTGCGAATGTCGTCTTCGCTCTTGTTGGTATAGGAATTGAGGCGCGCCTCGCTCTCGATGGCGTCCTCGAACTGGTAATTGTTGAAGTACGGCGG
>CAYTPH010000140.1:0-4287 GCA_964439635.1 uncultured Terriglobales bacterium | reverse complement strand
CACGACGACAAACAGTCCGAACAGCGCTTTGAGACTCTTCATGTCGGATCGCAGCTCCTCCGCTCACGAGCGCGCGGCGGGGTGGAGCAGGCCTCGAAAATGATCTGCGATGGCGCTGATGTTAGCATCCTGAGTTTCACGTGTCGAGCGCCGCACCACCTCCACTTTGCCCTCGGAAGCCTTCTTGCCAACAGTGACGCGGAAGGGGACGCCGACCAGGTCGAAGTCGTTGAACTTCACGCCCGGACGCTCGTCGCGGTCGTCGAGCAGGACGTCGAAGCCGGCGGCCTCGAGCTCGGCCGCGATCTTCTCGGCGGTGGAGAGCTGGTTGGCATCGCGCACGTTGATGGGGATGACCACCACGTCGAAGGGAGCGATGGAGGGCGGCAGCCAGAAGCCGTTGTCGTCGTGGCTCTGCTCCACCGCCGAGGTGAGGATGCGCTCCAGGCCGATGCCGTAGCTGCCCATGATGGGCGTGACTTCCTTGCCGTCCTTGTCGAGGATGCGGGCGCCCATGGATTCCGAGTACTTGTAGCCGAGCTTGAAGATGTGGCCGATCTCCACGGCCTTGCCCACGACCAGCGGCTGGCCGCAGTTGGGACAGCCCTCGCCTTCGGCCACCATGCGCAGGTCGGCCCAGCGCTCCACCTTGAAGTCGCGGTCCGGGGTGACGTTGCGCAGGTGGTAGTCCTCCTGGTTGGCGCCGGCCACCAGGTTGGTGCGGCCGCGCAGCGCCTCGTCCACCAGGACGATGGGCTCCATCTCCTTCGAAGCCGCCTTGGGGATACCGATGGGGCCGAGGAAGCCGCCGGGCGACTGGAAGACCTGCTGGATCTCTTCGGCGTGCATGGGGCGGAGCTCGCTGGCGCCGACGGCGGCGGAGAGCTTGGCCTCGTTGAGCTGGTGGTCGCCGCGAACAAAGGCGATGACCGGACGGGCGCCATCGTCGCCCACGGCCATCATGGCCAGCGTCTTCATCTTCTGGCGAGGCGAGATCTTCAGGAAGGCGGCGACGTCTTCGATGGTCTTCAGGCCGGGGGTGTGCACCAGCTCGGGCTTGTCGGCAGTGGGCTTCAGGTCCTCGACCGGGTCGAGCTTGGAGGTGGCCTTCTCGACGTTGGCGGCGTAGTTGCACGCCTTGCAGGAGGCGACCAGGTCCTCGCCGGCGTCGGTGTAGACCATGAACTCGTGCGACTGCGAGCCCCCCATGGCGCCGGAGTGGGCCTCCACCACCACGTAGCTCAGGCCGCAGCGGTCGAAGATGCGGCAATAAGCGTCGTAGTG
This sequence comes from uncultured Terriglobales bacterium, assembly GCA_964439635.1. GTDB lineage: Bacteria > Acidobacteriota > Terriglobia > Terriglobales > Acidobacteriaceae > CAYTPH01. Next base: position 3,003 of record CAYTPH010000140.1, on the reverse strand, counting down.
CTTCTGGTAGCTGACGTCGAGCCCGGCGGGATCCACGTCGAAGGAGTAGGAGTCCTTCATGATGAACTGGCGGACGCGCAGCAGGCCGGACTTGGGGCGGGGCTCGTCGCGGAACTTGGTCTGGATCTGGTACCAGATCTGGGGAAGCTGCTTGTAGCTGCGCAGCTCCTTGCGGGCGATCTCGGTCATGACCTCTTCGTGGGTCATGCCCAGGCAGAGGTCGGCGTCCTTGCGGTCCTTGAGGCGGAACATGTTCTGCCCCATCACCGACCAGCGGCCACTGGATTCCCAGAGCTCGCGCGGGTGCAGCGCCGGCAGGTAGAACTCCTGGCCAATCTTGTCCATCTCCTGGCGGACGATGTTGCCGATCTTCACCAGGGAACGATTGGCGAGGAAGAGGTAGGAGTAAATGCCGGCGGAGAGCTGGCGGATGTAGCCGGCGCGGACCAGGAACTTGTGGGAGGCGACTTCGGCATCCGCCGGCGCTTCACGAAGGGTGGGAATAAACAACTGCGACCATCTGTGCATAGTGAGTTTGGGACCTGTTCGGGAAAAGGACATTGTAAAGGATTGCAGATTGTAGAGGTCAGATCGCAGAAGTCGGCCCCCTCGGCGTTCGATCTGAAATCTGCGATCTGCAATCTGGAATCGCGTTACACTGCGCCGCATGGAAGCGCTGTTTCAGCAGTATTGGTGGGTCATCTTCATCGTCATCGGCGCGGGGGCGCTGTACTTCGGCTGGTGGGTGGAAAAGAAGCGCAGCGAGGCCCTGATGCGCACGGCCATGGAGATGGGATACCAGTACGAGCCGGAATCGCTCATCCACGCGCAGATGCCGCAGATGCCGCTGTTCCAGCGGGGGCGGGCGCAGAAGAGCAAGAACGTGCTGCGGCGGCAATCCATGAACCAGGATGCGGTGCTGTTCGACTTCGAATACGTGACCGGCAGCGGCAAGAACCGGAGCACGCACCGCGCCACGGTGGCGGCGTTCCGCAATTCCGGCACTTCCCTGCCGCAGTTCCAACTGGCGCCGGAGACGTGGATGGAGCGCATCGGAGAGAAGTTCGGGCTCCAGGACATCGACTTCGAGGCGCACCCCGAGTTCTCCAAGCGCTACGTCCTCAAAGCCAAGGACGAGGCGGCCGCGCGGGCGACCTTTTCGGCCGCGGCGATCGGCTACCTGGAGAGCCTGCCGGCGACGTGGAACATCGAGGGGTGGGGCGAGTGGGTGATCCTGTTCCGCGCGGGGCAGCGGGTGAAACCGGAAGAGATGCAGCAGTTCTTGAACGAGACCATGCAGGTGGCCGGCGGGTTGATGAGCCACATGGCGAGGAGAGCGGCGTTCTAGCAGCCGGCGGGCGAGGGCGCCCGTCGCGACAGCCGGCGAGGCGCCGGCGCTACCCTGCCAAGTCCTTCAGCAAGTCCTTCGCCAGCTTCTGCGCCTCGCCGAAGTGCTTCTGGTATTCGAGGAACTTGCGGTTCAGCTCCAGCGAGCGGTCGGGGGTGGGGTGGGCGCGCAGGATCATGTCGCGGACGTGCACAGGGTTGGGGAGGAGAGCCTCCTCGGTGGCTTCTTCGAGCGCGGTCTTGGGGTCGTAGTGGTACATAAGTCAAACCAAATCCTCTTCCGTGATCTCCGCCAGTTTCATCAGGTGTCTCTGTAGACCTGCCTTGAGGGGACGATTCCCGTGTACGGGGATTGAAAGTCGCACAATGCTGCCGGACTTGCCAAAGATGTGATGGCTGCCGTTGACTCGAAGGAGAACCCAGCCTTTCAGCTCAACGACCTTGACAAGCTCTCGCCCGGAGAGAGCCTTCATATCGCAATCTCGATGACCTGCTCTCTTCCAGTGCCCTGGACGGGCTTCACATCGACGGAGAGACACCCCTCGATGGCTTCACGAAGATTAGCCATGAGCTCTTCCATGGTTTCGCCTTGAGTGGCACAACCGGGGATCGCCGGTACCTCAGCCCAGAATCCACCCTCCTCAGCTTCGTGAATGACGGCCTTCAGCTTCATTCAATCTCCCCCCCAGTAAAGCGTACACCACTTCCTTGCCCGTTCGCCTAGACCATCTCCGTGCCCCACAGGTCGTGCAGGTGGAGGATGCCGACCAGGCGGCCGGAGTCAACGACGGCCAGCGAGGTGATCTTCTTCTGCTCCATGAGGTTGAGTGCGGTGACGGCGAAGGCGTCGGCGGCGATGGTCTTGGGGTTCGGGGTCATGCACTCGGCGGCGGTGAGGTCGAGGATCTCCTTGCCGCGGCGTTCCAGCAGGCGGCGCAGGTCGCCGTCGCTGATGACGCCGAGCAGGCGGTCGCCCTCCACCACGGTGGTGATGCCCAGCTTCTTGCGCGACATCTCGTAGATCACGTCGGGCATTCTGGTCTGGGGCGAGACGCGCGGGATGGCATCGCCCGAATGCATCAGCGAGGCCACGCGCGCCAGCTTCTTGCCCAGTTTGCCGCCGGGATGGAGTTCGGCAAAGTCCTCTTCCTTGAAGCCGCGCTTCTCCGCCAGCGCGACGGCAAGAGCGTCGCCGAGGGCCAGCATAGTGGTGGTGGAGGCCGTCGGCGCCAGGCCCATGGAGCAGGCCTCCTGGGCGATGGAGCAGTCGAGGGCGACGTCGGCGGCCTGGGCGAGGGTGGAGACCTTTGCCGGAGACTGTGGCGCGAAGAGGGAGTCGCCGGTCATGGAGATGAGCGGCACGCCCAGACGCTTGATGGTGGGCAGCAGAGCGACGAGTTCCTCGGTCTCGCCACTCGATGACAAGGCAATGACCAGGTCACCGGCCACGAGCATGCCGAGGTCGCCGTGCACGGCCTCGGCGGGATGAAGGAAGAGCGAGGGGGTGCCGGTGGAGCTGAGGGTGGCGGCAATCTTGCGGGCGAGCTGCAACTGCGGCGAGGATTGTTCGCGCACTTCCCTTGGCGCGCGCCAGATATCGGTCCTTGCAGCCTGTCCGGCGCTCAGCAGCGGCCAGAGTTCGACGAGCCCGCCCTC
>CAYTPH010000139.1:0-7546 GCA_964439635.1 uncultured Terriglobales bacterium | reverse complement strand
CGCTGGTAACTCTTGCGGGAGCGGCGGGCGATGATACACTCGCGCGCAAGCCACTTTGCAAAACCGAGCGCAGCGGGGACTGCGCGAGGTAAGAGGTTGCCCGAGCAAGTCTTGGATGTGAGTGCGGCTGCGGCCGCTCCAGCCCATTCTGGAACCCGGCGCACTTGGCCAGTGCGGTGGGGCGTGGTGCGTCTGCTCCTAGTACTTCTCTTCCTGTTGCAGGCAAGTGTGGCGGTCGGGCAGCTCTCGCCGGGTCCGCTCTCCCAAGCGCACAAGTCGCTCGACACGCCGACGCAGTGCACCAGTTGTCACGTGCTGGGCAGCCGGGAAGCCAAGTTCCGCTGCCTGGACTGCCATCAGGAGATCGCCACCAGGATCCGCGAGGGCCGCGGCTTCCACGCCCGGATCGCGCAGCCGCCCAGCAGCGAGAGCTGCGCGCGCTGCCACTCCGAGCACAACGGCGAGAAGTTCCTGCTGATCCGGTGGGAGCCGTCGCGCGAGCAGTTCGATCACGCCAAGACCGGGTGGGCCCTGGACGGCAAGCATGCGGCGCTGGCCTGCGAGCGGTGTCACAACCCGCAGCGGCTTCCGGCGGAAGAGAAGAAGGACATCCAGGTGAAGGACCTGGGCCGGACGTTCCTGGGGCTCTCGCAGCGCTGCCAGACGTGCCACGAAGACGCCCATCGCGGCCAGCTGGGCAACGATTGCCAGCGCTGCCACACGGCCACGGCCTGGAAGCCGGCGAACGGCTTCGACCACACCAAAGCACGCTTCCACTTGACCGGGGCGCACGCGCAGGTCGCGTGCCAGAAATGTCACGCGCCGCTGCCCGCGGGAGCGGGGTTGAAGTTCACGGGGCTAGCCTTCGAGAGTTGCCAGTCCTGCCACGCCGACCCTCATCGCGGCGCCTTCCAGCAGACCTGCGAGCAGTGCCACAACACCGGCAACTGGCGGAGAGTGGCGTTGGCCTCGAAGTTCGACCACAGCCGCACCGACTTTCCGCTGCTCGGCAAGCACCTGAGCGTCGGCTGTACGCAGTGCCACGCCCGCGGCGACTTCAAGAAGCCGGTGGCTCACCAGCTCTGCCTGGATTGTCATCGTGCGGACCCACACGGCGGCCAGTTCGCCACGCGCGCGGACAGGGGCGAGTGCGCGGCGTGCCACAGCGTCGAGGGCTTCAAGCCGGCAAAGTTCACGATCAAGGAGCACGCGGGCAGCGCTTATCCGCTGCTGGGGAAGCACGCCGAGGTCACCTGCGCCAAGTGCCACAAGGCGGCGGGCCGCGCCACCGTGTACAAGCTGAAGTTCGCCGCCTGCCTTGACTGCCACGCGGACGAGCACCGCGGCCAGTTCGCCGCGGCCCCGAACCTGAGCCGCTGCGAGGCCTGCCACACCGTCGAGGGCTACAGCCCGTCCGGCTTCACGCTGGTCAAACACAAGCTGACCAGCTTCCCGCTGACCGGCGGCCACGCGGCCGTGGCCTGCAACGACTGTCATCAACCCATCGCCAGGTACTTGCCGGCGAAGGTGGCGAAGTTCCGCTTCGAGGACGCCTCGTGCGCCGCCTGCCACAACGACCCGCACAAGGGGCAGTTCCGCGACGTGAAGAGCAAGATCGCCTCCGACTTCGGAGCTTCCGGCTGTGCCGCCTGCCACAGCACCCGGGCATGGAAGGACATGGCGGGATTCGACCACGGGAAAGCGGGTTTCGAGCTCCTGGGCACACACCGGGCGGTGCCGTGCGCGGGATGTCACCAGTCGCCGCGGATGGAAGCCAGCCTGAAGAACGTGGTCTTCCGCAACGCGCCGCAGGAGTGCGAGAGCTGTCATGAGGACTCGCACGCCGGGCAATTCGCCAAGTCAGGGAAGACCGCGTGCGCCGAGTGCCATAACAGCGCCAAGTGGAGGCCCTCGCTCTTCGACCACGAGCGGGCGCGGTTCTCGCTGGCAGGGGCGCACAAGGACGTGGCCTGCGCTCTGTGTCACACCACAAAACGGGCGGTCGAGGGGCGGCCGGTAGTCTTCTATCGGCCGACGGCGACAGAGTGCGCAGCGTGCCACGGCGCAGTCGTGCCAGTAAAGGCTTCATCGCGCAAGAACTGAGCGGCAAGCGAGTGTTGCGTTTTTCAGCAGGTAAAACGTGCGAAGCAGCCGCAGAAATTTCCGAATGGACAGGGCCACAAGAACGATACGGACGCAGGGGTCTCATGTACCGATGTTCCTAAGAGCAACGACTTAGGTGACTTTCTCGCAGAGGCCGTGGGCCCTACGCTGATTGGGACGTGAATTGCTGCTGAACGGACGCACCCGTGTGGGGGTGGGATCCGAGCACAACTGAGAGGAACGTGGACAGGCTACTGCGTTGGCAGTTGCTGATGGGGATTCTGTTGGTGGTGGCGGCGCCGGCGGTGGCGGCGCAGTCGCCGGCGCGCGTCTCCACCCGCAGCCCGCACGGAAACCTCAACATCGCCTGCCAGAACTGTCACACCTTCACCTCCTGGAAGCCGATCCGCCAGGCCGCCGAATTCGACCACGACAAGACCTCGTTCCCGCTGCGCGGGCTGCACGAGAAGGTCGGCTGCACCCAGTGCCATACCAGCATGGTCTTCAGCAACGCGGGGACAAGCTGCGCGTCGTGCCATGCCGACATCCACCGTCGGCAGATGGGCGCCAACTGCGAGAGCTGCCACAGCGTGAAGGGCTGGCAGGTGTCGCTGCAGACGGTGCGGCAGCACCAGAACCGATTCCCGCTGATCGGGGCCCACGCCACGCTGGAGTGCGCCAGCTGCCACACCGGCGCGGCGGTGGGGCGCTTCCAAGGCCTGCCGACCGATTGCGTCGCCTGCCACTCGGCGGCGTACACCGGCACGCGCTCGCCCAACCACCAGAGCGCCGGATTCCCCACCAGCTGCCAGAGCTGCCACACCATGAACTCCTGGCTGGGAGCGAAGTTCGACCACGCGGCTTTCACCGGTTTCGCCCTGACGGGGGCGCACGCGCAGCTGGATTGCACCACTTGCCACCAGGGCGGCCATTACCAGGGGACCAGCGCCAACTGCTACAGCTGCCACGTCGCCGACTACACCCGCGCCAGCAATCCCGACCACGTGCAGGCGATGTTCCCGCAGACGTGCTCGCAGTGCCACACGATGACGACATGGCAGGGGGCGCGCTTCGATCACAACCTTTTCACGCAGTTCCCGCTGAGCGGGGCGCACGCCACCGTGGGGTGCACGCAGTGCCACGCGGGCGGGCGGTACGCGGGTACGCCGAGCGATTGCAAGTCGTGCCACCTGACCGACTACCAGCAGACCACGAATCCCAACCACGAGGCGGCCGGGTTCCCGCAGGATTGCTCCATCTGCCACACGAGCGTGCAGTGGATGGGAGCGCGCTTCGACCACGCCCGCACCCGGTTCCCGCTCACGGGGGCGCACACGGGCCTGACTTGCATGAGCTGCCACTCCAGCGGGACGTACAGCGGCCTCAGCACCACCTGCGTCTCGTGCCACCTGGCGAAGTACCAGGCGACGACCAACCCTGGCCACATCGCGGCCGGGTTCCCGCAACAGTGCGAGGTGTGCCACGCCACCACGGCCTGGACGCCGGCATCGTTCAACCACAGCACAACCGCGTTTCCCTTGACCGGGGCGCACACCAGCGTGGCCTGCGCCAACTGTCACGTCGGGGGACGCTACGCCGGCACGCCGACGGACTGTTACGCGTGTCACCAGACGGATTTCACAGGGACGACGAACCCGAGCCATACGGCCGCCGGCTTCCCGACAACCTGCACCACCTGCCACACGACCTCCACCTGGCTGGGAGCGCGCTTCGACCACACCTGGTTCCCGATCTACAGCGGCGCGCATGCCGGCAAGTGGGCAACCTGCAACGACTGCCATACCAATCCGACCAACTTCAAGGCCTTCTCCTGCCTGACCTGTCACCAGCACGAGAAGACGATCATGGACGAGAAGCACCGGGAAGTGCCGAGCTATGTCTACAACAGCCCGAACTGCTATGCCTGCCATCCGCTGGGCCGCAGCTAGCCTGTGCGTGGTGGCGCTGGCGGCGCTCAGCGTGCCGCCGGCCACGGCGGACGAGACCGTACGCACGGCCTTCCGGGTGAAGTACGTCGCCCAGGGCTCGGTGTACCTGGACGGTGGGCGCAGCGTGGGCCTGACCGAAGGCATGAAGCTGAACGTCCGCCGCACCGAGCCGGTGATGACCGGCAGCGGCACCGGAGACGCGGAAGGGAAGTGGGTGATCGCCCGGCTGGAGGTGGTCTCGGTGGCGGAGACCTCAGCGGTGTGCGAGGTGCAGTCGCAGGGACGCGAGATCAAGCCCGGCGACACGGCCTACCTGGCCCAGGAAGAAGTGGAAGCCATCGTGCGTCAGCGGGCGCTCAGCCCGACGCGCAAGTACCCGCAGGTGATCACCTTCACCGAGGGCGATCCGCTGGACGAGGAGATACGGGCGGCGGTGCCGCGTCCGCCCTCGCCGGAGGTGAACCGGGCGCGCGGGCGCATCGGCTTCGAGTACAGTGCGGTGCGAGGTTCGTCGGGGACCAGCTCTCAGGTCGGACTGGTGCTGCGCACCGACATCAGCCGCATCTCCGGCACGTACTGGAACATGAGCGGCTACTGGCGCGGGCGGCTGGCTTCGCGCTCGGCCGGCCAGCAGGAGACGGTGCAGGACCTGATCAACCGCACCTATCACATCAGCATGACCTACGATAATCCGAACTCGTCGTGGGTCGCGGGATTCGGGCGGCTGTACCTGCCGTGGGCCAACAGCCTGGACACCATCGACGGCGGGTATTTCGGGCGGCGCTGGAGCAAGCAGACCACCGCCGGTGTCTTCGCCGGATCCACGCCCGACCCGACCTCGTGGAGCTACGACCCCAACCGGCGCATCGGCGGGCTGTTCGTGAACTTCGAGGGCGGCAGCTTCGACGACGTGCGCTACACCTCGACCTCCGGGGTGGCAGTGAGCACATCGGGCTGGCGAATCGACCGGCCCTTCGTCTTCTTCGAGAACGGCATCTTCTTCAAACACAACGTCTCCATCTACCACTCGCTGCAGGCGGACAGCCCGCGCACGCAGGCCGGGGTGACGCCGGTGGGCGCGGGCATCAGCCGCAGCTACCTGACGCTGCGGGTGCAGGCGAGCCCCAAGGTGTCGTTCGACGTCAGCCACAACTACTTCCGCGACCTGCCCACCTTCGACCCGCGGCTGGTGGGGACGGGCCTGCTCGACAAATACCTGTTCCAGGGACTGAGCGGCGGGGTGCGCATCGAGCTGCCCAAGCGGGTGACCGTCTATTCCACCGTCGGTCGCAGCTCCAGCAACCGCGACGAGAAGAGCTCGTGGAACCAGATGTTCGGAGTGACCGTGGGGCAGATCTGGAAGACGGGTGTGCGCGCCGACCTGCGCTACTCGCAGTTCGACAGCGCCTTCGCCCAGGGTTCGTACAAGTCCCTGGCGCTCTCGCGCAACTTCGGCGAGGACCTGCGGCTGGAGCTGCAGGCGGGCACGCAGACGTACACCTCCACTTTCACCACCGACACCGGAACCCGCTTCATGAGCGCCAACGTGGACTACTCGGTGAGCAGCCGGTACTTCATCCAGGCAGGATTCTCGGCGCAGCGCGGCGGCTTCCAGGACTACGACCAGTGGTTCGCCATGCTGGGCTACCGCTTCGATTCGCGAGGGCTGAAATGAGGCGGCGGGGGCTGGTATTCTTCCTGGTGTTTGCGGCATCCAGCGCCTGGGCGCAGGGCACGCAGCAGATCGTGCAGCGCGCCGGCGAGCAGATCTCCGCGCTGCTGACGCAAATGTCGGACGTGAAGTGCACGGAACTGGTCACGCAGAGGCGCCTGAAGCCCAACGGCAAGACGGAATACGAGGAGCAGGCGCGCTTCGACTACCTGGTGACCATCGAAGCCGCCGCCGGCGAGGTGGTGCTCTCGGAATCGCGGCTGTCCGAGCAGGAGCCCCGGCGCGCCCGCAACCTGCCGATGCTGGTGACCAACGGGTTCTCCACGCTGTTCCTGATCTTCCACCCCTTCTACCAGAGCGCGTTCGAGTTCGCGCCGGGCGAAGGCGCCGACGGCGTCCTTGTTCCCGTGCGCTTCCGCCACATCGCCGGGAGAAAGTCGCCGACGGTCCTGGTGCTGCGCAACCGCGAGTACCCGCTGGACCTGGAGGGTACGGCGTGGATCGAGCCGCAGTCCGGCCGCATCGCCAAGATGAGCGCCAGTCTCGGCAGCAACCTGGAGGACCTGGGGGTGAAGCAATTGCGCAGCGACGTGACCTACGCGCCGGTGAAGCTGCGCGGCACGCCGGCGGATGTCTGGTTTCCCATCCTCGCCACCATCGAAGTGGAAACGGCACGGCAACACTGGGTGAACCAGCACCGCTTCTCCGATTACAAGCGCTTCTCGGTGGACACCGAGGCGACGGTGCAGGGGCCGTGAGCGCGCACGCCGCCACCGCCACGCTGACCGGCGCTGCGAAAGCAGGGGAGCGCGGCCACCGCATCCGCCTGGCGGCCGGGGCGGCGGCGATGGTCTGCCTGTTCCTGGCGCTGGCGGTCTATGGAGCCGACTACTACCTGCTGGACGCCATGCAGCGACCGCATACGGCGAAGCACCCGGTGCTGCGGTCGAGCGGGATGGTGGGACTGAAGCTCGGGTTCCTGGGCTTCCTGATGTTCTGCGTCATCTTCCTTTACCCGCTGCGCAAGCGCTGGGCGTGGCTGGGAAGGCAGGGAAGCTCCAAGCACTGGCTCGATTTCCACGTATTGCTTGGCCTGACGGCGCCAGTGGTGATCGCCTTTCACTCGTCGTTCAAGATGCGCGGCATCGCCGGCATGGCCTTCTGGATCATGGTGGCGGTGGCACTGAGCGGCATCGTCGGCCGGTATCTCTACGCGCAGATCCCGCGGAACCTGAATGCAGCGGAAGTCTCGCTGAAGGAACTCCAGGAGGCGCGCGACGCGTTGGTATCGCAGCTGAGCGGGCAGCAGTTGTTCTCGGCGGCAGACTTGGCGCCGCTTTTCCACCTGCCCGGCAGCGAGGAGGTGCGGCGCGCTTCCACGCTGTGGACGATCTGCCTGATGCTGGCCATCGACCTGGCGCGGCCGTTCCACATCGTCCGCCTGCGGCAGCGGGCGCTGAGCTGGGGCGAATGGCTGGGCAGCCTGGGCGGCGTCCTGCAAAGCTCGAACCACAGGCTGGAGCATGCCATCGAGACGGCGCGGCGGCAGGCGGCGGTGCAGAAGCGCATCCTGTTCCTGTCGCGGGCGCACGACGTCTTCCGCCTGTGGCACGTGGTCCACCGGCCCTTCAGTTATTCCTTCGTGGTCCTGACAGGGACGCACATCGTAGTGGCGTTGCTGCTGGGATTCGTCTGGGGCTGAGCGGTGGAAACCTTTCTGGCCTTTGTCATCGCCGCCGCGGTCACATTCTTCTTTGTCCGCGGATATCTGAAGAAGCTGACCGCGAAGAGCGCTGGTGGCGCAAAAGCGCAGCCGCCGGCG
>CAYTPH010000138.1:0-7585 GCA_964439635.1 uncultured Terriglobales bacterium | reverse complement strand
TCCGCCTGACGAGCCGGCGGAGTGGTTCAAAAGTGTCCCGAGTATATACCAGCCTCGCAAGTGCCGGGGGCGGGGAGAGGGCGGCAAATCCCGTCGTCCGGGTTATCTGGGCAGTCAATAAGGCAGGGAGGTTTGTTGTTGACCAGAGTACGGGGAGACGGCAAGGTGAAGGTGCAGGGCCGCGCGGATTCCGCGCGGACCCCCAGTTGGGCCGAACCCGTAAGGGGAAGATGAGCGGCCTAGTCCTCCGGAGACGGAGGGCTTAAAAACCGGCGCGAAAATCTCGGGGGAGAAAGCGCCGGTTTTTTCTTTTTCGCCAGCCCCGAAGTCGCAGCGAACCCACCTCACCGACCCGCCTCGCCCTCTGTGGTAGAGTGCTCAGCCGCAAACGTACATTCCTGAGGGGCGAACATGAAACGATTGATATGGTGTGTCCTCCTGGCGGCAAGCGTGGCGTGGGGGCAGCAGGTGGTCATCCGCGCCGGGAACCTGATCGATCCGGCGACCGGCCAGGTCGCCAAGAACCAGACCGTCCTCATCAAGGACAAGAAGATCGTGGAGGTCGGGCCTTCGGTAGGGGTCCCGAAGGACGCGGAGGTGATCGACCTTTCGAATGCGTGGGTGATGCCGGGGATGATGGACGCGCACACCCACATCACCATGAACATCCCGCCGTCGCCGGCGGGCGGCTCGCTCTGGGACTACTACCTGCTGCGGGAGAGCACGGCGCTGCGGGCGCTGCGCGGGATCCTGTTCGGGCAGCAGATGCTGAACGCCGGCTTTACCGTGGTGCGCGACGTGGGCAACGCCGGCGACTACGCCGAGATCGCCGACATGCAGGCCATCGAGAAGGGCTGGTTCCAGGGCCCGACCATCATCGGCACGGGGAAGATCATCGCGCCGTTCGGGGGGCAGTCGCACGGCATCACGCCGGAACAGGGGCCGGTGTGGCACTACGAGTACATCGACGCCGATTCGCCCGACGAAGTGCGCAAGGCCATCCGGCAGAACATCTTCTACGGCGCCAAGGCCATCAAGCTGGTGGCCGACAACAGCGCCTTCCACTACCGCCCGGAGGAGCTGAAGGCGGCGGTGGAGGTGGCGCACGCCGCCGGGCTGAAGGTGGCGGTGCACGTGGGCGGCGGGCAGGCGGCCTTCGACGTCATCAACGCCGGCGCCGATTCCATCGAGCACGGCTGGGAGCTGACCGACGAGCACCTGAAGCTGATGAAAGAGAAGAACGTGTACCTGGTAGGCACGGACTTCCCCCAGGAGCACTTGAACGCCATCGGCGGCCTGACCACCTTCGACGTTTCCACGCTGGGCGCCAAGCTCATCGACCGGCTGGCGCGTGCTTACAGGATCGGCACGCCCATCGCCTTCGGCAGCGATGCGGTGGTGAACATCAACAACAAAGACCGGGCGCAGATGACACTGGATTACCTGGAGGTCTTCAGCAAGGCCGGGGTGAAGCCGGCTGACATGCTGAAGATGCTGACCACCAACTGCGCCGATCTACTGGGAATCAAGAAGGAGCGAGGGGCGATCGCGGCGGGGCAGTACGCCGACATCATCGCCATGCCGGCCAGCCCGCTGGCCGACATCCAGGCGCTGCGCAAGGTGGACTTCGTGATGAAGGAAGGGGCGGTGGTCCGGCGTCCGAAGTAGCACATTCACCGCCGCGATCGCCGAGGAATAGGATTGAAAGAAACCACGGAGGCACGGAGACACGGAGGGAAGAAGGCGATCGAAGATCGTAGAAGGCAGATCGAAGAAGCGAGGCCGAGCGTCATCCAAGGGCCCGGACTTCTGCGATCTGACTTCTTCGGTCTGCGTTGCTCTGTGTCTCCGTGTCTCCGTGGTGTGGTTTTCATCGCCGTGCTGCTGGTCTGCACGGCGCAGGCGAAGTACATTCCCGACCCCATCGTCACCTACAAGATCGATGCGCGGCTGGATGCCAAGGCGAAGACCGTCCAGGGACGCGAGGTCATCACCTGGCGCAACCACACCCAGGAAGCCGTTCCCGACCTGCAGTTCCACCTGTACCTGAACGCGTTCAAGAACAGCTACAGCACCTTCATGCGCGAGGGCGGGGAGGACAGCCGGCGGGTGAAGTGGGTGAACCGCGACGACAGCTGGGGCTACCAGCAGGTGCACTCGCTGAAGGTGGACGGCGAGGACCTGACCGGGCGCATGCACTTCATCCAGCCCGACGACGGCAACACCGATGACCAGACGGTGATGCGGGTGGCGCTGTCGAAGCCGGTGCCGCCGGGCGGGCGGGTGACCATCGAGATCCAGTGGACCTCCAAGATGCCGCGGCTGTTCGCCCGCACCGGCTTCCTGGACGATTTCTTCCTGGTGGCGCAGTGGTATCCGAAGCCGTGCGTCTTCGAGGGCGTGGGCGACCGGCGCCGCACGCAGGCAGGCTGGAACTGCCACCAGTTCCACGTCAACTCGGAGTTCTTCGCCGACTACGGCACTTTCGACGTGGATCTGACGGTGCCCTCGGACTTCGAGATCGGCGCCACCGGCACGGAGCGCGGCAAGAAGGAGAACGGCGACGCCACCACTACCTACAACTTCTACCAGGAGGACGTGCACGACTTCACCTGGACCACTCAGCCGAAGAAGCAGGTGATGAAGATCGTCCGCATGTTCAAGGCCGGCGAGCAGGTGAGCGAGGCCGAGGTGCGGGAGTGGTCGGAGAAGACAGGCGAGCCCCCGGAGAAGGTGCGGCTGAGCGACGTGAAAGTGACGCTGCTGATCCAGCGCGAGCACGCCTCGCAGATCGAGCGGCACTTCCGGGCGTGCTTCGCCGGGATCAAGTGGTACGGGCTGTTCTTCGGGGCGTATCCGTATGACGTGGTCACCTTCCTGGATCCGCCGGGCGGACAGGGGCTGGGCGCGGGCGGCATGGAGTACCCCACGTTCTTCACCGCGGGAACGAAGTTCTGGCAGGCGCCGCACAAGCTCAGCCCTGAATCGGTGACGGTACACGAGTTCGGGCACCAGTTCTGGTACGGCCTGGTGGGCAACAACGAGTTCGAAGAGGCGTGGCTGGACGAGGGCTTTAATAGCTACTCGGAGGCGCGGGCGCTGCGGCGCGAGTACGGCTACGACCACCCCTACGAGTGGGTGTTCGGCGTGCCGGTGCCGGCGGTGGCGTGGATGGAGCTGCCGGTGCCGCGCTACCCGTGGTATGGCGTGAAGGACTCCGTCAAGCTGGGGCAGTACTGGGAGTACGTGGCTATCGATCCCGAGTTGGGCGACGTGAAGGGCTACCACGAGCACGCGCGCTCCGATGCCATGCAGCGGTCCTCCTGGGACGTGCTCACGCGCAAGAGTTACACCGACCAGGCCTACGACAAGCCGCAACTCACGCTGGCCACGCTGGAGCGGCTGCTGGGGAACGACTTCCACCGGGCGATCCGCGCCTACCACCAGCGCTATCGCTTCAAACATCCGGACGCGCAGGACTTCATGCAGACCATGCAGGAGGTCACGGGGCGCGACCTGAAGTGGTTCTTCGACCAGACGGTGTTCGGGACGGGCAAGCTGGACTACGCGGTGTCGTTCACCAGCGACGAGCAGCCGGAGCGCGAAGGGCTGTTCGACGTGGGCGGCAAGCCGCAGGTCCGGTACGACCCGAGCAAGCAGCGGCCCATCGAGTCGGAGGTGGTGGTGCAGCGCCTGGGCGAGATGCGCTTCCCGGTGGTGGTGAAGATCACATTCGAGGACGGCAGCACGGTCACCGAGCACTGGGACGGTCAGTACGCGTGGAAGAAGTTCAAGTACACCGGCAAGCCGAAAGTGGTGCGGGCGGAGGTGGATCAGGAGCACGCCTTCCGGCTGGAAGCGCAGCGGGTGGACAACAGCTTCCGCCAGCCGCGGGTGGAGCTGGCGGCGGAGAAGTGGTATCTGCGCTGGGTAGTGTGGCTGCAGAACGTGCTGATGGCGTTCTCGTTCTTCGGCTAAGAAAAAGCTTCACCACAAAGGACACAGAGGGAACAAGGCACAAAGGAAGGCATGACGTCTGGGCAGGCAATTCGGGCAGGGCTGCGGGACGCGCGGCGGAACGCGTGGATGGTGGTGCTGTTCTACGCCTGCAACCTGGTGCTGGCAGCGGCGGTGGCGGCGCCCATGTACACCGCCATCCGCGACCACCTGGGGCGCAGCGCCATGGCGGAGGATATGGTCCGCGGCTTCAGCTACCAGTGGCTGCAGGAGTTCCAGATCGCCTACGACGGCTTCCTGAAGGGCTTCTCCATCGCGGTGGTGTACGCGGGAGCGCTCTTCCTGCTGCTGAACGCGGTGCTATCGGCAGGCGCCTTCGAGGTGTTCACCCGCGGCGAAGGCGCCGGGATGCACGCTTTCGGGCGCGGGGTGGGCAAGTTCTTCATCCGCTACTTAAGGCTGGCGGCGGTGGCGTCGGTGCTGTACTTCCTGTGCTTCTTCGTCTTCGAATATGGCGCCGGGCGGGCGCTGGACTGGATGTTCCGCTTGAGTGTGGGCGAGCGCTGGCACTGGTACCTGGATTGGCTGCGATGGGCGCTGCTCTTCCTCAGCGTGTTCGTGGTCAGCGCGGTGACGGAGTACGCCAAGGCCGACCTGGTGCGCGACGAGCACGACTCGGTGCTGGCGGCGCTGGGGCACGCCGCCGGTTTCGTGCTGGCGCGCTTCCGCCGGGTGATGGCGATCTACCTGGGGCTGGGCGCGTTGACCCTGGCCGCCATCCTGCTGTACGCGGTGTTCGCACGTTACTTCCCGCAATCCTCGACGCCGACCCTCCTGGTCTGGCTGCTGGTCGCGCAGGCGCTGCTGGGGCTGCGCTGGTACTTCCGCCTGGCCTCGTGGGCGGCGGCGGTGGAGTACCTGGGGTCCGGCAGGCCCGGCCACGAGGCGTGCAATCCGGGGAACTAAGCCTATTCCCCGGCCCGGTCACGCCTGTTCTGAAAACAGAACAAAAGCAAATACCCTAGAAGATCCGCGGCCTGAGCGGCGGACAATCCTCCTGAGTAGCTGCAGGAGGAATCATGAACAGACTCACGGCGGGAATCCTTCTCTGTTTCTTCGTGGCCTTCCCGGTGTCCGCGCAATTGCAGCCGGCTGCCGAAACATCCCCAGTCAGCAAGTCCAGCGCGCCGACGGTGACCCTCATGATGGCGGCGACCGACAAGACAGGACAGCCCATCGGCGGGCTGAACGCGGATCAAGTGATGGTGTTCGACAACGGCCAGCCGGCGAAGACATTGGAGGTCCTGAGCGCCACAGATCTGCCACTGCACCTCGGAATCGTGCTCATCTCTTCCAAATCGAACTTCGCACAGCAACAAGCCGCGGCTTCCGAATTGGTGCAGAAACTGATCCGTCCGGGGAAGGACAAGGCCTTTGTCGTGACCGCCGGGGGGAGCAAAGCATGGCCGTACCCGCGGCTGGATTGGCAAGCGGACCCGCAGGCGCTCGTCGGCTTCATCAATGGTCTCGACCGGGGAGCGGGCCTGGCGGACCGCTTCGAATTCGACCTGTCCAACTACAGCGCCGGCGACACCCGCATGGCGGTCCAGAAATACTCGCTCGCGAAGTTCACCGTCTTCGATGCGATCTGGGCCATGATGGCAACCGACCGCACCCCGGCACGACGCGCGGTGGTGATCTTCCGCAACCCTGTCGCGCACTCGCCCGGATGGGACCAGGAGTGGGCGAACCGGGTGGATAACCATCACTTGGAGATCATCGCCAACGCGCAGATACTGGGGATCGGCTTCTATGCGATAGCGGTGCAGGAGCCCACTCCGGTTCCGCGCAATCTTTCGCAGTCCTACGCTCCGCAGTACACGGGCAGCGGTGGGACTTTGCGGACCTACGACGAGCGGATGGGAATCGAGCTCGACCGACTGCTCTCGGCCGGCAAGGCGAACGTGGAACGGATGGCCCTCGAGACCGGCGGCCGGGTGTGGTGGAAGGCGAAGAAGAACTACACCGACGTCACCGCTGCGATCATCGGCGAACTCAACTCGCAGTATGCAGTGATGTTCGAGCCCAACCTGAGGACTACCGTTTCCGGACCAGCGAGGCCGCTGCGGGTGACGCTAAAACACAAGGAGGCGCTGGTGTCGGCGCCGCGGGCATACTTCCCCCCGCGGCCGGCGGCCACCCAAGGCGAGGGGAAGTAGCAGTCGTGTTCTGAAAACAGAACAAGCCGGCGTGGGCGCCCAGTCCACGGGTGCGCGGGCTACTGCGCTGGTTCGAGTTCCGCCCGGATGTTGACGGTCCCGCCGGTGGCCTTCAACTTGCGCTCCCAAGGCTTGAATCCCGGCTTCTTGATCAGCAGGGTGTGTTCGCCGAGCGGGAGTTCCAGGAGCGAGGGCGTGTTCCCCACGAAGGAGCCGTCCACCTCGATGTCCGCGCCCGCAGGAGTGGAAGCGACGTCGAGCTTGGCCACGGGCAGGGGCTCAGACTGTTTCGACGCAGCCGGGACTACGGGTGCCGCGCTCCCGCGCCGGAGGGCGATGCGGGCCGCGCCGCCCGCGCTCCAGTGCTTTTCGATCGCGCGGCAGGCCTCGTCGACCGAGCTGCCCACAGAGCGAGTCGACTTGCTGACGATGGAGTCACCGTCCCAGTCAAAGACCGCAACCTTGTTATCCTTGCGGATCCAGCCCTTCCCACCCTCGTGGTCAAGGAGGACAACGTAGTCGGCTTTGTCCGCCTTGTTGTTGATCCTTACCGCGGGACACTTCTCGCCGAAGGTCTTGATGATCTCGGCAGTCTGAGGACGTGCGCCGCCGCCGCCGCCTCCACCACCGCACAGGCAAGAAGAGAGAAGAGCACGCAGATCCGCATCAGCGACCTCCAGACGGAGCAACTCTGGATTATCGCCCGCAGCCGAGCTAAGTCAACCGGTATCGCCTGTCAGTACTTCGGCATCTTGGGGTCGACGCGGTCGGCCCAGGCGAGGATGCCGCCGGCCAGGTTGTGGACCTTCTTGAAGCCGGCCTGGCGGAGGAAGTCCACGGCCTTGGCGCTGCGCACGCCGGAGCGGCAGTGGGCGATGATCTCGCGGCTGCTGTCCAGCTCGTGCACGCGCTTGGGGAGGTCGCCCAGCGGGATCAGGTGCCCGCCCAGGTTGCAGATCTGGTATTCATGGGGCTCGCGCACGTCGAGGACGAAGAGGTCGTCCTGGGCGTCGAGCCGGCGTTTGAGTTCCTCAACGGTCATTTCGGGCACGCTCACAGTAGCGGGCGCCTCCTCTCCGCGGATGCCGCAGAACTGCTGGTAGTCGATCAGCTGGGTGACCGTTGGATTTGTACCACAGACGGGGCAGTCCGGGTTCTTGCGGAGCTTGAGCTCGCGGAAGCGCATGCCCAGGGCGTCCACCAGCAGCAGGCGGCCGATGAGGGAATCGCCACTTCCCAGGATGAGCTTGATGACTTCGGTGGCCTGGATGACGCCGACCAGGCCGGGCAGGACGCCGAGCACGCCGCCCTCGGCGCAGGAGGGCACCAGTCCGGGCGGGGGCGGCTCGGGATAGAGGCAGCGGTAGCAGGGACCGTCCTTGGTGGCGAAGACCGAGGCCTGGCCCTCG
>CAYTPH010000137.1:0-7639 GCA_964439635.1 uncultured Terriglobales bacterium | reverse complement strand
CGCCCACTCCCGCGGCGTAGATCGTCCCGGTCCCATCCACCGCCAGCGCGGTGATCTCTTTCTTGGGCGCGCTGTAGAGCACGAAGGCCTCGCCTGCCGGCGAGATGCGGTAGATGAGTCCGCTGCCGTCGGAGCCGGCGATCACGTTCCCCTTGGGGTCGAACGCCAGCGCGCGGATGTGGGCCTCGTCGCTCTTGAAAAACACGCTGCCGGCGCCGGCCTTGTCCACGCGATAGATCTCCCCGCGGTCGCCGGTGGCGATGTACAGGCGTCCCTCGCCGTCCATGGCCATGTCCCAGATGTACTTGGTGCGGGGCTCGAAGAACACCGTAGCGGTGAAGTCCTCGGCCTGCAACCCGGCTTCGGTCTTGCTGCCCTTCTTGTCCGCCGGGCGGGGCTTGTGCGCGATCTTGTAGACCTTTCCGTCGGGCGAGGTGGCGGCGTACAGCAGGCCAGTGCGATCCACCACCAGCGCCTGCACCTGCAACTCCTCGGGCTGGAAGATGACCGTGGCGGTGCCGTCCGGGGCGATGCGGTAGATCCGCGCGGGAGCGCCGGCGGCGGCGTAGACGGCTCCCGAGCCGTCCGCCGCGATGTTCCAGAGATAGGTGGAGGGGGTGGTCTGGATGGCGCGGAAGCTGGGCGCCAGGCGCAGGGTACCGTCGCTGGAGAGAGCGACCCCGGTACTCGTGCCCTTGTCGAAGTCCTCGAAGGTGGATTGTTTCCAAACCTGGGTGCCTTCGGCGAATGCGGCGGGGACGAGCAGCAGAAGAACGAGCAGCGAGCGCAGTATGGTCATGGGCAGAGAACTATTGTAGCGAGTCGGCAGGGCTACTTGATGGTGATGGTGATGAGCTGCGCCCCGGAGACCACGTAATCCAGCGGAGTCGCCGCCTCGTTCACCGCCGACTCGCCAGTCACCACCATGTCCTGCGTGCCGCGCATGCCCTCCATCACGTTCATGACCGAGACCGGCAGGCCGGGCATCACCTTGTCCTCGACCATGGCCTGGGGGTTCGCTTCCAGCAGCGAGACGTAGAGGTGGTCGTTCACGTGCTCCTTGTTGAGCACGGCGATGGTGGAGCCGATGTCGAGCTTGCGGTTCATGGCGGGGCTTACCCGGCGGGCGCGGTCCAGGGTGTCGCCGTCGCTCACCAGGATGCGCAGCAGGCCCTTGGGGGTGGAGGTGGGGATGCGGACGGGGATCTGGCGCACGATGCGCTCGCCACGATAGGGCTTCACGGCGGCCTCGACGCGGATCTCGTCTCCGGGCCGGGCCTCGGTCACGTCGGTGCGCACGCTCTCCAGCCGCGCCCAGCGCCGCTCCGGCAGGACCTCGAAGTCCAGGTTCACGCCCTGGATGCGCGGGGTGGCATTGGGATTGTCGAAGATGCGGCTGAAGCGCTCGCCGATGGAGAGCGCCACCGCCACGCCGGTGGGCACGCTGGGATCCACCGGCGCGTACATATTCTTCAGGCCCACGTCGGGGAAGCCGTTGACGCTGATCTTGCCCTGCATGCGGAAGCTGACGTCCTCACCGTACTCGTTCATGCCCTGCAGCGAGTTGAAGACCGTGGTCATCATGGCCACGGGCGTGAGCTTGGCGTTGTTGAGCACCTCGAAGTTGAGCTGCTTCTTGCGCTCGCCGCTGCGCAGGTTGATGGTGACCGGGATCATGCGCGCCGACTGCCCGAAGCGCCCCAGGATGCCGCTGTGGCGGTCCTGCACGAATGCCCCTACGGGCTCGGTGGTGTTCACGATCTTGAAGGCGTTCAGGGGCGACGCCAGGGTCGCCACCACCCGCGCCTTGGTCATGGGAATGTCTACCTGGCCGAAGTTCAGGATGGGGTGGCCGCAGGCCAGCAGGCGCTCGGGGTCGATGTAGGTGACGGTGCAGGTGCTCGCCAGGTTCATGTCGCCGCGCACCAGCACGGCGCTGACCGCGGAACCGGGTTCGATGGGTTCCGGCTGGGACTCTTCTGTGGAGGAGCCGATGCCCATGACCGGCAGGATGCCGTACTTGGCGAACTCCGGGGCGAACTGCCGCACCGCTTCCTGGCTGAAACCGCTGAAGACCAGGGGCGCCTCGATGGGCTGAAGGTACTGCGCGAATCCTTCGATGGACTCCGCCAACCCAGCCGACGTGCGGCTCACTTCCTGGCGCGGCCTGGGCACGGTGGTCTGCGCCGCCGCCGGGACCGCCTTGTCGATGGTGTTGATCTCCAGCATGTCGCCGATGGGTGTGACCCCGGCGATGGGCTCCTTGGAGAACTGGCCGATGCGGAAGGCCAGCGCCCCGAGCAGTTTGCCGTTTATGTACACCGGGCTGCCGCTCATCCCGGCCACCACGCCGGTGTGCTCCGGCTTGCTGCCCACCAGGCGCACCAGCACGATGTCGCCCTTCGGCCCGGCGGCGTTGCGCAACACGCCCAGCACCACCAGGTCCATGGGCTCGGGCTTGACTCCCTCGAAAACCGTGAGAGCGATGCCCTTCATCCCGGGGCGCACCTCTTCCACGGTCATCGTGGGCACCGAGAGGGCGGGTGGTTCGAGCTCTTGGGCAGTGACGGCCGTTCCGGCCAGGAGGGTGTACGCGAGGACAACAACAACAGCCTGTTTCATAGACCCCAGAACCGCAAGTTGTTTGATGGCAGGGGAACGCCGCGAAATCAAATCAAAATTGCGGAATCGTGCATCTATACTAGCAGAGAATTCCTGCTGAAAGGTCCCCTATGTTCGCCCCCAAAGCGCCGTTGCTTATACGTTTTCAGGCCGCTGCCGTCATCGTGATCGTGGGTTTGGCGATGGCTCTCGCCCCAATGCCCCTGGCGGCCCAGTCCGGACAGGCCCAGCCGCAGAAACCGGCGGAGCAGGCGCCGGCGGAGGCAGGCGGCCCCCAGGGCGACATCGGCCCCATGGCCATTCCCAAGAAGAAAGAAGAGCCTCCGCCGGCCCCCAAGCCCAAGCTCAAGAACCCCGAAGGGATGCCGGACTTCTCGCTGCGCGTCGACGTGCCCCTGGTCAACGTGGACGTGAGCGTCCTCACCAAGGACGGGCAGTTCATCGACAATCTCAAGGCGGAGAACTTCCGCGTGCTGGAGGATGGGATCCCGCAGAAGGTCACCGCCTTCGGCAAGTCGGAGGCGCCCATCACCGCCGTCCTGCTGGTGGAGTTCGCCAACACCTACTACAGGTTCATGTACGACGCGCTGAACGCCTCCTACGCCTTCGCCAACTCGCTGAAGAAGGACGACTGGGTGGCGGTGGTAGCCTACGACATGAAGACCCACATCCTGGCGGACTTTACCCAGGACAAGCGCGAGATCTACAGCGCTATCGATACTCTGCGGGTGCCGGGTTTCAGCGAGATGAACGTGTTCGACGCCTTGTACGACACCGTCGACCGCCTGGAGGGGATCGAGGGACGGAAGTACATCATCCTGGTCGGCACCGGGGTCGACACCTTCAGCCGCCTGCGCTACGACGACATTCTGAAAAAGCTGAAGACCACCGAGAACATCCAGATCTACACCATCAGCACCGGCCGGGCGCTGCGCGAGTGGGTGCAGGACCGCGCCGGTCGCAATTGGGGGCGGACGTTGCAGAACCTGGAATTCCTGCAGGCCGAGAACCAGATGCGCACCTTCGCCAAGCTCACCGGCGGCCAGGCTTACTATCCCCGCTTCCAGGCGGAGTTCCGCGAGATCTTCGCCAGGGTCGGCAACAACATCCGTAACCAGTACACGCTGGCCTACCATCCCACCAATGCCAAGCAGGACGGCAGCTACCGCAAGCTCAAGATCGAGATGACCGATGGCGCCGGCGGGCCGATGACGGTCCGCGACGAAAAGGGTAAGGACGTCAAGTACATGGTGCTGGCCCGCGAGGGATACAACGCCAAGCACGAAGTGGAATGACGCCACCTAGTGCGCGCGAAGAAGCCGGTCCATCAGGAATAGAAGGCCCACGCCCAGGAAGACCACGCCCGCCATCTTCACGCCCGGTTCCTTGTTCACCTCGGGGATGAGGTCGGAGGCGGCGACGTAGATAGTGACGCCGGCGGAGAGCGAAAGTCCGGCGTACACGAAGGGGCGGGCCAGCGACATGGTGGCCACCCCGGCCAGGGTCGCCAGGCCCAGCAACGCCGAAGAGCCCCAGGCGATGCGGCGGCTGCGCCCACTGGCCAGCATCACCGAGGCGACAGTGAACCCCTCCGGGATCTTGTGCAGGAACACCGCCAGGAACACCACCCACCCCAGCCAGCTCGACACCAGGAAGCCGGACGCGATGGCCACGCCGTCGAAGAAGGTGTGGATCATCAGTCCGATCAGCACCGAGTAGCCCTTGTGGACGTGCACGAACTCTTCCGTGTGCGTCTCTTCCCCGAAGTGGAAGTGAGGCGTGACCGTGTGCTCGAAGAAGTGCACGATCAGGTAGCCGAGCAGGATGAAGAACGGCGCCTTCGGGCCCGCCAGGTGGATGCTCTCCGGGACCATCTCCATGAGCGCGGTGGCCAGCATAAAGCCCGCCCCCAGGGCCACGAAGTACTTCAGGTAGCGGCGCTCCCAGTGCTTCTGGACGATGATGGCGCCGCCGAAGGTATCGGCGGCAGCCGCGGTCAGCCCCAGCAGCAGGCTGACGACGATCGGGTCGGTGGGCATCTGCGGTGCAGGATAGCAGAGTAGGCTCGGCGGCCCTACCCGCTGTGTCGGATGTGCATCACGTCGCCGTCCTTTACCAGGTAGTCCTTGCCTTCCAGGCGCAGCTTGCCCTTGGCGCGGGCATTGGCCTCGGAGCCGGCCTCCAGCAGGTCGTCCCAGTGCACGGTCTCGGCGCGGATGAAGTGCTTCTCCAGATCGGAGTGGATGGCGCCGGCGGCCTCCACCGCCCGTGACCCCGCGGGCACGGTCCAGGCGCGGCACTCGTCCTCGCCCACGGTGAAGAACGAGATCAGCCCTAGCAGCTCGTAGCTCTTGCGGATCAGCCGCGTCAGGCCGCTCTCCTTCAGGTTGTAGCTGGCGAGGAACTCGGCGGCCTCGGCGTCGTCCATCTCCGCCAGCTCGGCCTCCACCTTGCCGCAGATGGCGGTGGCGCCCGAGTTCGGCCGCGCTGCCACCTCGGTGAGCTTGTACTTGGAGGCGGCGTTGTCCAGCTCGCTGCCCAGGTCGCTGCTCTCGCTCACGTTCAGCACGTAGAGGATGGGCTTCTGGCTCAGGAACATGAAGCCGCGCAGGCGCTTGCGATCCTCCGGCACCAGCTCGAGTTCGCGCAGCGGTCGCTCCTTCTCCAGCTGTTCCTTGCACTTGAGCAGGATCTCGTGCTCCTTCTCCAGCTCCGGCGACCGCATCTTCTTCAGGTCTTTTTCCAGCCGCTCCAGACGCTTCTCGATCTGGCCGAGGTCGCTGACCATCAGGTCGAATTCGACGTTGCGGATGTCGCGCAGCGGCTCGACCGGGCCGACGTGCGGGATGGAAGCGTCGTCGAAGGCGCGCACCACGTGGATGAGCGCGTCCACGTTGCGTAGCGCGCCGGCGTAGGCGGAGTCCTTGAGCGCCTCCTGCCCGATAGCGGCCACGTCGGCGTACTCGACCGAGGCGTGGATGGTCTTCCGCGGGTTGAACAGCGCCGACAGCTTGTCCAGGCGCTCGTCCGGCACCTTGGCCACCCCGATGTGGGCCTCGCGCGGGTTGTGGTGCGCCGGGTCGAGGTGAAGCTTGGTCAGGATCTGGAACAGCGAGGTCTTGCCGACTTGTGGTAATCCGATGATGCCGGTTTTCATAGATCTCACCACGGAGGACACGGAGGACACGGAGTAGAAGGAAGGGTCCTCGGGTGCCAGGATGACTGCCGAGCTAGCGGCTAGAAGCTCAAGGCTAGCAGCTCATGATAAACGCCGGGCCACCAGCACGACGAGGCCCAGGCCGAGGAAAAACACGCCCTGCTCCAGCCGCGTGGACCACACGTGCAGGCGGTTGAATTCGACGCGGCGAGGGTCGGTGGCGGGGACGTCGTCGATCTGCACCATGTCGGCCCGCAAGGCGGTCATCTTCGGGGAGACGGCGAGCTGCGAGACCAGGGTCAGCAGCAGCATCAGGTAGACCAGCACATGGCGGGCCGCCAGCGGCTGCGCCGCCCCGTCGTGCAGGTAAGTGTAGACCATCGAGCTGACCAGGAAGACGACGCCGGAGACGATCCCCATCCAGTGCAACGCGGTGAGCGAGCGGTTCACCACCGAGCCGGCCAGATGCCGCGTCGGCAGGACGTTGAAGACAGTCGGCGCCAGCACGAAGGCAAAGAAGATCAGCCCGCCCAGCCACACCACGACCGACAGGAGCATGAACAGGCGCAAGATAGCCATGCGGCTATAGTACCGCGGCCAGCCCGCCGTTCAGTGGCTCTGGTAAACCAGGTCGCCGATGGAGCGTCCCAGCTTGCGCAGGGCCGCCGTGAGGGCGCCGGGGTCGAAGTGCAACTGGGCATTCACCGGCGAGGAAAAAACCTCCTGGCCGGTGGCTTTGTCGATGAAGTGGACGACGGTCTTCACTCCGGCTGCGTTCTTGGCGCCGGTATAGCCGACCACGCGGACCTTCATCAGCACCACGCGCTCGGGTTCGACCGGGGCTACGGCCTCGTCCACTCGGTCCTCGACCCGGCGGAATACGTGCCGGTTCACCACTCCGTGGAGGATCTGGCCGCGCAGCTCGGGCACGAACTCGTCGGGGATCTTCTGCCCCTTTTCATTGCGCTGATTCTCGATCTCGACCTCGATGGCCGAATAGGGATGCAGCGCCCCGGGATGCGAGTCAGCCCCGGCGGCCGCGGCCAGCGCCACCACCAGCAACGCCAGACAGGCTGGGTCACGCATCGGCCACCTCACCAGTTGCTCTCGATGTGCTTGGCGATCTCCTTCGACAGGCCCTTGACCGCGCCTTCCGTAGGTTGGCCGGCGCCGATGACGCGACCATCGGCCTGGCGCTCCCACAGCACCTCGCCGGTAGCCTTGTCGACGAACTGGCAGAGAGCGACG
This sequence comes from uncultured Terriglobales bacterium, assembly GCA_964439635.1. GTDB lineage: Bacteria > Acidobacteriota > Terriglobia > Terriglobales > Acidobacteriaceae > CAYTPH01. Next base: position 612 of record CAYTPH010000137.1, on the reverse strand, counting down.
ATCTTGCCCTTGCCGGCGCCGAAGCCGACCAGGACGCGGGCCGCCTGGCTGCCGTGACTGAATTCCACGATGCGTCCGCGCAGCACCAGCACCCGCTCCGTGGACGGATCGGAGACCTTGGTGTCGTGGAAATCGGCGACCTGGTGAAAGCGATGCTTTTCGATGACCCGCTGCACGATGTCCTCACGGATGATGGGAAGCCATCCCTCGGGCATGGGGTCCTTGGTCTCGTACTTGGGAATGGTGAAGTTCTCGACTTCGAGGGTAGTGAAGTTGTGAAAGGCCACCTTGGGCTTCTGATCGGCGAACAGGAACACAGAAAGGGCGAACAGAATCACCCCAAGGAGGGCCGCAATCTTGCGGATCATGAGCACCTCCGCGCACAGGAACGTTGGGGCTTGGAACCGAATCGAAAGCTAGCGCTGCGGCGGAGCCCGGTCAAGGCAGGTCACAGTGGTATGTGACGCAAAGCGCGGTTCAGTACTTGACCTTGACCGCGGCCAAAGATCCATCCTAAGTAGCTGGACTCTACACCCGTTCGTAGAGGCCGGAGAGTTGCGCCGGCGCTAGACCGGGACGTGGACACTCTCCGCGATCTCGCGCAGGATCTGC
>CAYTPH010000136.1:4980-7675 GCA_964439635.1 uncultured Terriglobales bacterium | reverse complement strand
GACTCGCGCTTCTCCTCCCAGCCGCGGGCAAAGGCCAGCACCTCTTCCACGTTCTTGCAGCGCTTCCAGGTCCGGTTCACCTTGAAGCCGGCGGTCTGTAACGCTTCCAGCGAATCGGAATGGCGGTCGAGGTAGGTCTTGCCGTCCACCAGCAGGAAGTAGGCGTAGAAGTCCAGCGCCCGCTGCGCTGTGATGTTGGGGTCGAGCACCCGCACCGCGCCCGCGGCGGCGTTGCGCGGGTTGGCGAACTTCGACAGGTTCTGCCGCTCGCGCTCCTCGTTCATGCGCTCGAAGGACCGTGTGGGCATCACCACCTCGCCGCGGACCTCGAAGTCCTGCGGCAGCCCCGCCTTCTTCAGCGCCGCCGGCGGGATGGCCAGCGGCACCGAGCGGATGGTGCGGACGTTGGCGGTGACCTCCTCGCCGGTGGAGCCGTCGCCGCGCGTCAGGCCGCGGTCCAGCCGCCCGCCCCGGTACCACAGCGCCATGGACAGCCCGTCGAGCTTCAACTCGCAGACGTAGCCCACGTCCTTGCGGCCGCTGAGCTCGTGCACCCGCCGCTCCCAGCCGCGCAGCTCCTCTTCGTTGTAGGCGTTGTCCAGCGACAGCATGGGCCGCGAGTGCGCCACCTTGATGAAACCTTCGCGGGGCTTGCCGCCGACACGCTGTGTGGGCGAATCGGGGGTGACCAGCTCGGCGTGCTCCGCCTCCAGCCGCTTCAGCTCGTTCATCAGCCGGTCGAATTCGGCGTCGGAGATCTCCGGGTCGTCGAGCACGTAATAGCGGTGCTCGTGGTAGCGGATCTGGTCGCGCAGCTTCTCGACGTCGCGCTGCACCTTGGCGGGAGCGGCCATGCAGCGATTATCTACGGCGGACGCGCGGGTGGAAAGCGGCAGCGGTTTCGTCTATAGTGCCGCCGTTCGTCAGCGTTCCACACAGAGGTGCAAGATGAAACGTTTTGCGGGGGCCATCGCCATCCTGGCGCTGGCACTCTTCGCCGCCGCGCAAGACAAACCGGCCGACACGGGGATGCAGGCGCCCAAGCCCGCCCCGGAGATGCAGAAGCTCATCAAAGCATTCACCGGCACCTGGGCCACGGCCGAGAAGTTCGAGCCCAGTCCGATGATGCCCAAGGGCGGCTCCAGCAAGGGCATGGCCACCTTCCGTCCGGGGCCGGGCGGCATGTCGCTCCTCGAGGAGTACAAGTCGCCGCACGGCGCCATGGGTCCCTTCATGGGACACGGCGTCATCTGGTGGGACGCCGACTCGAAGGCCTACAAGTCCCTCTGGTGCGACAGCATGACCCCGAAGTGCGAAATCGGCACCAGCCGCTGGGAGGGCGACACCATCGTCGCCGATCCCACTCCCATGGAGATGCCCGGCGGGCAGAAGATGGTCATGACCGGCAAGTACACCGACATCAAGCCGGGCTCGTTCGTCTTCACCATGGGCATGGGCCCGACCGCCGAGCAGGCGCAGAAGACCATGACCATCACCTACACCAAGGCTGCCGGTAAGCCCGCCGCCAAGCCGGAGGCCGCGAAGAAGGAGTAGCGCCGTACCGGGCGGCGAGCTGGGGCCGCGCGGCCCCAGCTTTTTTTCATCGCACCCAAAGTTGCGGCATCCAAACCACTTTACGGGAGAGGGACTTGGAACCTGTCACCCACGTTCTTGCCGGCGCCTGCGTCGGCCGCGCCGGGCTGAACCGCACCACCGCCTACGCCACCGCCGTCATGGCCATCGCCGGCGAGATGCCGGACGTCGACGTGGTGGTGAACTTCTTCGGCCCGGTGACCGGCTTCGCCCACCATCGCGGCTTCACCCACACCCTGCTCGGGCTCCCGCTGGATGCGGCCCTCACCCTGGGCGTCGTCTACGCCTTCCACCGGCTGCGCCGCAAGACGCCCTCTCTCCCCGCCCGCTGGGGGCTGCTCTTCCTGTATGCCTGTCTGGGCGGCGTGCTGCACATCCTCCTCGACTTCACCAACAACTACGGTGTCCGCCCCTTCGCGCCCTTCCACAACGCCTGGTACTCCTGGGACATCGTCTTCATCGTCGAGCCGCTCATGACCCTGGCCCTGATCGCCGGCCTGGTGATGCCCGCGCTGTTCGGGCTGATCAACCAGGAGATCGGCGCGCGCCAGCGCGGGCCGCGCGGACGCGGCTGGGCCATCGCCGCCCTGGTCTTCGTTGCCCTGCTGTGGGGCTTCCGCGACTACCAGCACAGCCGCGCCGTTACTGCCCTGGAATCGCGTGTCTACAACGGCGCCGAGCCGCTGCGGGTCTCCGCCTTCCCCTACCCGCTCAACCCCTTCCGCTGGCACGGCGTGGTCGAGACCCGCGACTTCTTCCAGGCGCCGCCGGTGGACTCCTGGAACGCCCTGGTCGATCTGCAGAACCGGGCCATCACCTATCCCAAGCCGGAGGAGACCCCCATCACCGCGGCCGCCAAGAAGTCGCGCCTGGGCCAGGTCTATCTCGACTGGGCCGATTACCCCATCACCGAGACCGAGAAGCTGGAGCCCGAGGGCGGCTGGGTGGTGCGTTTTTACGACCTGCGCTTCGTCTACACCGAGCCGCCGGCGCTCTTCCGCATGGGCCGCGGAGGTTCACTGCGTAACCGCCGGCCGCTGGCCGCCGCCGTCCAGCTCGACGAGCACCTGAAGGTGGCGGTGCAGCGCATCGGCAACCGCGC
>CAYTPH010000136.1:0-4880 GCA_964439635.1 uncultured Terriglobales bacterium | reverse complement strand
TCATTCGCTCTCGAGGTGACCATGCTGGCTTATCTGTTCGTCGTCATCGTTCTCGGCCTGCGCTTCCTGTTCGCTCCCCTGGCGTTCGCGCCGGTGGCGCCGGTGCTGCTGTACTTTGGGGCGCGGCAGCCGCGGCGCCGCATGTGGATCCCGCTGGCCATGCTGCTCGCCACCGACGTCCTGCTCACCAAGCTCGTCTACGGATATGCCCTCACCGCCGACCACCTCGTCACCTGGGCGTGGTACGCGGGCGTGCTGCTGCTCGGCGGCTTGCTGAGTAACGGCGGGGCGCTGCGCGTCGCCGGCGCGGCCCTGGGCTCTTCCGTCTCCTTCTTCCTGCTCAGCAACTTCGCTGTCTGGCTCTCGTACGACACTTACGCCAAGAACCTGGCCGGCCTGGCTGCCTGCTACGTGGCCGCCATCCCCTTCTTCCGCAACCAGCTGGCCTCCGATGCGGTGTTCACCGCCGTGCTGTTCGGGACGCCGGCGCTGGTGCGGGTGGTCCGCGAGGCCATGAAGCCAGCCGGGGTCAGAGCCGCCTAGCGATTCGCCTTCCGAAGGTAGCCCGCGCGCCCTCGCGCGGGCTTTTCACTTGTGTGGCCGCGGGTCTCCGACCCGCGGCGTCGGCCTGGGGTTTGTGGCACAGCCGCCCCGGCTGTGCAGGTCATTACCTTCTCGCTCTGCGCTGCACGCGTATAATCCGTGGACCCTATGAACCCTGCTGAACTGAAAGTCGGCGGTATGGTGGCCCTGGTGGGTGGCTGCGTGGGCTTCGTCGTCAACCTGATGCACCCCACGCCTCCGGCGCAGCCCCACGACCTGCTGAAGCTGGTAGCAGCGACCCCGCACTGGCCCCAGCTGCACTTCATGGGAATGCTGGCCATCCTGTTGATCCTGAGCTCCATGGCCATGCTCTCGCGCAACCTGGTGGGGGAGATGGCCCGCGCCATCGGCGTGCTGGGGCGCTACATTTTCATCGCCGGCGGCACCGTGGTCATGGTCATGACCATGGTGGACGGCTTCGCCTCGAAGAAAGTGGCCGACGCCCTGTTCGCCGCCGACCCCGCCCAGCAACAGCTGCTTGCCCCTGCCGCCAACTCCATCATCTACATCGAACGTGCGCTGTTTCCCATCTTCGCCGGCGTCTTCCTCGGCCTGGCGTTCATGGTGATGGGCGCCGCCGTCTGGCGGAGCGAGAACTTCCCCCGCTGGCTGGGCATCTGGGCGATGCTGGGCGGCCTGATGTGCGCCGTGGTCGGCTTCGGCGTGGCCTTCCGGCTGGACGTGCCGCTGCCCCTCTGGCTGGTCGGGGTCGTGGCGGTCGTCACCTGGGTGCTGGCCATGGGGGTGGCGATGCTGCGCGCCAGCGCCCGTCCGGCGGTGTAGCTTGTGTGGCCGCGGGTCTCCGACCCGCGGCGTCGGCCTGGGGTTTGTGGCACAGCCGCCCCGGCTGTGCTGCGAATCGCTCACTGAGCGGGACGCAAGTCCCGCCGGTGGAAGCCCACCGCTTTAGCGGTGGGAGGTGCCTCTTCAGGGGCACCGAAAGAGCGGTCGTTATTTGATCCTTGAGCCCGCTTCAGCGGGCGACAGAACACCGCGTTGCTTCGTGGTTCTTCCTTCGTCTACCGTAGCTTGCCCTGAGCGCAAGCCGAAAAGTGTCCTTTGTGGTGAAGCTTTTCCTGTCAAGTGCCCAAAACTCCGCAATCCCGCCTAACCTGCTCATCCTGAAGCGGATATGTTTCTGTGGAAAAGTAGCAAACAACTGCCCCCGATTTGTCATACTGAAAGTAGAGGGGTAAGAAAAGGAACGGCTCTCGGCCTACGCACTTTTCTGGCGTGCCCCTCGCGATTGTGCTTGTCAAATCAAGAAGCAGTAAACGGCCGGTCTCCTCACCGGCCGTTTTCATTTTTCCCGCCCCCACCGAGGTACCCCATGCCTTACCGCAAGTCCCCGGCCGCTCCCCTGTGGCGCAACGGCAAAGCCAAGGGCGAGTGGGTCGAGATCGCCTTCACCGCCAAAGCCATTGCCCTCAACCTTGCCGTCTGCAAGCCCCACGGCGACAACCAGCCCTTTGACCTGGTCACCGTCACCGGCTCCGGCCGCATGGCCCGCGTCCAGGTCCGCTCCTCCTGGCAGCCGCGCTACCCCGCCGAGACCAGGTACGGCACTGCCTACATGACCCGCCCAACGTCGAGCAAAGGCTTCGACTTCCTCGCCGCCTACGTGCCCCCGTTCGACGCCTGGTACATCGTCCCCGCCGTCGAAGTTCACGACAACAGCCCCGGCCTCTTCTACCCGCACCGCCCCCACAGCCGCGGCCGCCTCGAAAAGTACCGCAACGCCTGGCGCCTCCTCACCGGCAACCCCGCCGACGACTCCCGCTCCCACGGTCTCGTCATTCATGCCTGAGTGGGCAACGCCACCCTAAACATGGAAGGACGGTGCGCGTGTTATCTTGTGACTGCACGCTACGGACCTACTCGTGGAGCTTGCCTTTGACTCTAAGGACCTTCGCGCGATCTGTGAGGATGAATCACGAGCGCGGGCGAGGCTTGGCCTCGAGGTAGCGGAGAGCCTCAAGGTCAGGCTCGCAGACTTGCGAGCGGCTACTTCTCCCGCAGACTTGGTGGCTGGACAGCCTCGCGTCCTCAATGGCCCGGAGGGTGAGTACATGCTTCTCGAGCTCGCCACCGGTAACCGGCTTGTGTTCACAGCGAATCATCCAAATAACCCAATCAACGAAGATAAGATTGACTGGAGCAGGGTGAGCCGTGTCAAGATTCTGCGCATCGAAACCAGCAATGGCTAGATTTGAAGAGTTTCGTCCCAAATGGGCCTGCCCGCCAGGTGCCACGATAGCTGACATTCTCGCTGAGCGCGGTCTGACGGTTGATGACTTTGCGCAGCGAGTTAGCCAAACGACGGAATTCGCAAGGGAGCTCATCGAGGGCCGTGCTTCTATCACGCTCGCAGTTGCGCGCTCCCTTGAAAGGACGCTCGGAGGATCTGCACAATTCTGGATATCCCGGGACTTCCAGTACAGAGAAGATGTAGCAAGGCTCCACGGTTCAGAGCAGGAGTGGCTCTCGGAGCTCCCAGTGGGCGACATGATCAAGTTCGGCTGGCTGAAACCGACGCCCAAACCAACGGAAGAAGTGTCAGCCTGTCTGGGGTTTTTTGGTGTGCCCTCTGTCGCAGCGTGGCACGAAGCATACAGAGGTATTCGGCAGATGGTTGCCTTCCGAACCTCTCCGACGTTCGAATCACGTCCTGCGGCCGTAGCCGCATGGCTTCGGCAGGGCGAATTAGAGGCCGCGGCAGTTCAATGCCGACTCTGGAATCCGGCAACGTTTCAGGATGTGCTGGTGCAGATTCGCTCGCTAACCCGAAAGAAGGAACCATCCGATTTTTTACCAGAGCTGCAAGGACGATGCGCCGAGGCGGGGGTAGCCGTTGTGGTTGTCCGAGCTCCTAACGGTTGCAAGGCGAGTGGTGCTACTCGGTTTGTCTCGCCAGACAAGGCCCTCCTATTGTTAAGTTTTCGACACCTTTCGGATGATCAGTTCTGGTTCACTTTTTTTCACGAGTCGGGTCACCTTATCCTTCATGGTGACCGCGCCGTTTTTTTGGAGGGTTTGGAACCGCAGGAAGCAAGGGAGGAGACGGAGGCCAACGACTTTGCTGAACGGCTGCTTGTCCCACCCAAGTACCAAGGCGAGCTTCTGCGGTTGCCTCTGGATGGCCGGGTGGTCATGAGATTCGCACGGAAGATTGGAATCTCTCCCGGAATCGTAGTGGGGCAGCTTCAGCACCATGGCAAGGTGACACGCCGCCAACTGAACAACCTCAAGCGGCGATACTCTTGGGAGTAGTAGATTAGCCTCGAAACCTTCTGAATGCCCCGGGACTCTTCTGCCAGTTACAAAGGGCGTCTTCGAGGACTTGCTTACCCAATCTGAGTGCGCCGTCGAGCTGGGCTATATACCCCTCAAGTCTGACCGCGCCTGCACCCGCGCCGAAGAGGAGTTTTGCGCCTCGAAGAGGACCGGTGGAGGCACCTAGATAGGCAGAGTCAGGTGCAATGGGCGCGAGCCCGAGCTTTCCGAGCATCGCAAGGTAATCGAAACGAGCCGTTCGTCCGAAGCGTGCGATAGCTTCCATGGAGTCATAAAGATGGCCAAACGCCTTGAAAGGGTCGCCACCAGCATTCCTGACGGCATCAGTCACAAGGTCTTTGTAGGTGCGTGGTGGATTAACCCACCCGATGTAGCTCTCGACGGCGGCTCCGGTCCCGTTCTTGGAGTACGCGTCGAGGGTTTCGTATTTCCGATGGTTGCCGAATCCCCCTGGTGGCTTCTTGCGTTCGAGAGTAGCTCTGTTTGCATGCAGCCAGTCGCGAAACCCACCGGGATCAGCACTCGCGTTCGGCCAATCCCAGCGCTTCACGTCACCCAGACGCCCATACACTTCCCGGGCGTAGCGCCAACCTCCTCGAGGGTTCTTCCCGAAGTGGACAAAGAAGAAGATCAGCCAAAACGCTTCCTCGACGTTACCGGTGCGCTGGTGGAGGATTGCTGCTTTGAGCGGGTCGAAAAGCTCATCCTTCGGGTCGGCTCGGCGGGCACTGATGTTTCTGGTCGACAACACCCGGACAAACTGGACGCGATGAATGCTTTCCACGATTTGCTCGAGCAGCACAGCGCGTGTAGCTGGGTCCGCAATCCCTGGAAGAGGCACCCGGTTGCGGTCAAAGTCTTGTAACAAATGCTCCAGTCGTGCAGCGGATTCGCGGTCTTTAGGTCTCACAGGGTGGGTAACAGGTGCTCCACAGAGCGCCGTATCCAATCGCGAATCGCGCTCATAACGTTCCGCGTCACGC
>CAYTPH010000135.1:0-7686 GCA_964439635.1 uncultured Terriglobales bacterium | reverse complement strand
GCCTAATCGGGGACGATGGTCACCACGCGCTGGCCGCCACCGAGGCGAGCCGCGACCTGCAGCGCCGCATACACGTTGGCGCCGCTGCTGGAGCCGGCGAGCACGCCCTCGTTGCGCGCCAGCTGCTTGACCATAGCGAAGGCAGGCTCGTCCTTCACCATGATGATCTCGTCGGCGAGCTTGGGATCGAAGGTCTTGGGCAGGAAGCTGGCGCCGATCCCTTCCACTTTGTGGTCGCCCTTGGGGCCGCCGCCGAGCACGGAGCCCTGGGTCTCCACCGCGACGCACAGCACTCCCGGCAGGCGCTCTTTCATGAAGCGGGCGACGCCGGTGAAGGTGCCGCCGGTCCCGGCGCCGATGACGACCGCATCGAGGCGGCCGTCCATCTGCTCGAAAATCTCGCGAGCAGTGGAATCGTAGTGGTAGTCGGGGTTGGCCGGGTTCTCGAACTGCAGCGGGAGGAAGGAGTTCTTGTCGTTGGCGGCCATCTCGCGCACGCGCCGGATGGCGCCTTCCATGCCCTCGGCGTCCGGAGTGCGGATGACCTCGGCCCCGAGGGCCTGCATCAGCGTGACCTTTTCCTTCGAAAACTTCTCCGGCACGCACAGCACGACGCGGTAGCCGCGGCTCACGCCGATGAGAGCCAGCCCGATGCCGGTATTCCCTGCCGTGGCCTCGTAGATGGTCGAGCCGGCGCGGAGCCGGCCCTGCTCCTCCGCGCGCTTGATCATGCCGATGGCGGCGCGGTCCTTGATGCTTCCGCCGGGATTCAGGTATTCCAGCTTGGCGAAGACGTCGGCCGAGCCCCGGGGAACGAGGCGCTTGAAATGGAGCATCGGGGTCTCGCCGACCAGTTGGGTGATGTTGTCGGCGACGCGCAGGCGGGTGGCTTCGATCGTCTTCATCTTGTGTCTCAAGGGTAATGGCTGGCCGCGAAAAGCGTCAATCGCGGGATTCTTGGTGGCTACCGCGACGCCCGCTGCTGCCCGGCGTAATACCCGCTGCGGGTACGGACCTGGAGCTTGCCGTATCCCCCACCTTGGGCCTCGACCTTGACGGTGCGATAGCCGCCGTTGTGCTGGGGGTTGGTAGGCTTGTAGCCGATGGTGTACTGGTTGCGGATGTCGCGCGCCACCTGCTGGGTGGTGCGGTCCACCTCGTTGATGTCGGGCGGGAAGAAGGCGACGCCGCCGGTCTGGAAGGCGAGAGCGGTGAGGGCACGCTTGGCGCGGCGGGCCTCGCGGCGGTCCTCGGTGTCGAGGATGCCGATGGTGTACACGGTCGGGCCGGACTCGTCCTGGAGCTTACGCACCGCCTGCTCCAGCGACATCTGGCTGGCGTTGTCCTCGCCGTCGGTCACCACCAGGATGACCTTTTTGTCCTTCTTGCCCATCTTGGCGAGATGGTCGGCGGAGGCGATGACGGCGTCGTACAGGGCGGTGCCGCCGCGCGATTCGATGTGCTCGAGCCCTTCCTTGAGCTTGCTGATGTCGCTGGTGAAATCGGCGTCCAGGTAGTACTCGTCGTTGTAGTTGACGATGAAGACCTCGTCCTGGGGATTGCTGGCGCGGACCAGGTTGAGGGCGGCCTGGTTCACGGCGCTGCGCTTGTCGCGCATGGACCCGGAGTTGTCGATCACGATGCCCAGCGAGACCGGCACATCCTCGTGACGGAATGAGGTGATCCGCTGGGGCTTCCCGTCCTCGTAGACCACGAAGGCTCCCTTGGGGAGGCCGGTCACCAGCCGCTGCTTCTGGTCCACCACGGTGGCGTGCAGGACCACCTCTTCGACCTCTTTCTTGAAGACGAAGACCCCGTCATCGCCGGTGGTGGGCTCCTGCGCGGCCGGCGGCGCAGGCTGCTGCGACGCCGGCTGCCCGCCCGGCTGCGCCGGCGGGGGAGCGGACTGCGCCCCGGCCGTGGATCCCAGCAGGAGCAGCAGAATGAGGACCGAAAGGCGAACCCTACTCCGAAGGTGCATAGTAACCCGTTTTGGCATAGACGCTGAGCGGCGGCAGACCCTTGGGCGGAAGCAGCTTGACCTTGATCTTCCGCCAGCGCCCGTCCTTGGCTGCATTCTTTGGACGGTAGCCGAGCACGTATTGGTTGCGCAGCTCGATCCCGATCTTGGTGGCCACGTCGGCCAGGTCGTTCGGGTTCTCAATGGTAAAGGTCCGGCCGCCGGTGACTTCCGTGATGTCGCTCAGCATGTACGGTCCGGCCTGCTCCTCCGGCGTGGGAAAGTAGGGGTCGTAGATGCCGATGGCATAGATCTGCACGTCGGCTTCCTTCACCAGCGTCTTGATCTCGGTGTCGGTGTAGCGGCTGCGGTTGTCGCCGCCGTCGGAGATGATGAGCAGCGCCTTCTTGGCGTGCCGGGCGTCGCGCATCTTGCTGACCGCCAGGTAAATGGCGTCCAGCAGGGCGGTGCGGCCTTCGGGGACGGTGAAGACCAGCTTGCCCTGGATGTCCTCGATGGAAGTGGTGAAGTCGTGCAGCAGCTCGGGGCGCTCCGAGAAGGTCACCATGAAGAATTCGTCGGCCGGGTTAGCGGTCTTGAAGAACTCGACCACCGCCTCGCGCGCCTTCTCGATCTTCGATTTCATGCTGCCGCTCACGTCGAAGATGACGCCCAGGGAGATGGGGGCGTCCTCGTTGGAGAAGTGGCGGATGTCCTGCGCCTGGTTGCCCTCGAACAGCAGGAAGTTCTCCCGCTCCAGGCCGGTGACCAGGCGGTTCATCGGGTCGGTGATGGTCACGTTCACCAGCACCAGATCCACGTCCACCAGGATGGGCTTGGTGTGGGTCTTCAGCGCGGGATCGAGCGGCACCGAGGCGGGCTTGGGCGGTTCCGGCTTGGTCCGAGGGGTGATGTGCACGTCCTGGTCGGCGCTCTGTGCCCACAGCCCGGGTACGCACACCAGGAACGCCAGGACCGCGACAATCGCCACTGCCGCATTCCCCCGCGCGGCAGGGCGTGCAAAAGGCTCCCCCGCGGCGGCCGGTGCCGCCTGGGCCTTTTCCTGGTGCCTCAGGGAGCGATGGGACCCCGGCCCTTCGTGGCGGGCCATATAACCCCTCAACTGCGCCGATGGTATCACAAGCGCGGTAGCCATGCTCCGATGTCGTGACCAGGGCACTCTTCTACTTCGCTGGGTGGGGAGCACCAGCCGGATTCCCACCGCGGAAAACTTGCTACAATCCAATGTCTCCTGCTCGGACATGGCCAGCGTCTTTCCCTTCCGCGCTCTGCGCTACGATCCCACTGCCGTCCCCCTCGCCGACGTGGTCACGCAACCATACGACAAGATCACGCCGGCGATGCAGCAGCGCTATTACCAGGCCCACCCGCACAACCTGGTGCGGATCATCCTGGGAAAGCGGGAGAGCGGCGACGATGAACGCAACAATGTATACAGGCGCGCGGCGCAGTTCCTGCGGGAGTGGCGGGAGCACGGGATCCTGTGCCGGGACGCCACCCCGGCGGTGTACCTCTACACCCAGCGGTTCATCGTCCCCGGCAGCCGGGAGCCGCGGGAGCGACGCGGGTTCATCGCCCTGGGCCAGCTGGAGCCCTACGAGGCCGGGGTGGTGTTCCGTCACGAACAGACGCTCTCCGCCCCCAAGACCGACCGCTTGAACCTGCTCCGGGCCACGCGGGCGCATTTCGGGCAGATCTTCATGCTGTACCAGGATCCCGAAGGCGAGATTGACCGCCTGCTTGCGCCCAAAGCTCCGCCGGACGTGGACATCCACGACGAGTACGACGTGCAGCACCGGCTCTGGCCGGTGACCGACCTGAACGTCCTGGGACCTCTGCAGCAGACGATGGCGGCCAAGAAGCTCATCATCGCCGACGGCCACCACCGCTACGAGACCGCGCTGCGGTACCGGGAGGAGCGCCGGCAGGCCGCCGGACGCGAGGACCCCAATGCACCCTACGAGCGCGTGATGATGACCTTCGTGAACATGGATTCCCCGGGGCTGCTGATCCTGCCGACCCACCGGGTGGTGCGCGAGCTGAAGGCATTCTCGGCGGGCGAGATGGTGCGTGCCTCGCGCCCGTATTTCGCGGTCGAGGACGTCACCGGCCGCTTCGACGCCGACCAGCCCACGGCGCTGCTGCCGAAGGGCGAGCGTGGAGTCACGGTGATGCTCGTGGTCACACGCAAGAGCACGTTCTTGTTCCGCACGGCGGGAAACACGCCCCATCCCGCCCTGGATGGGCTGCCCCTCGGCCTGGCGGAGCTGGATGTAGTGCGATTGCACAAGGTGGTGCTCGAGTCGGTCCTGGGCATCAGCGAGCAGGCGGTCCGGGAGCAGAGCCACATCGAGTACCTGCGCGATGCGCGCGAGGCCGTAACCCGGGTCGCCGGCGGCGCGGATGCGGCCTTCCTGATGAACCCGGTGCGGATGGAGCAGGTGCGGGACCTGGCCTTGGCCGGCGAAGTGCTGCCGCAGAAATCCACCGACTTTTACCCCAAGCTGCTGAGCGGATTGGCTATCTATGCGTTGGAATAGGCCACGTTTCCAGGATGGAGGCTGGCTGCGCGAGCTGCTGTTCATCGTCGGCCTGGTGCTGGGGTGCGTGGCAGGCCTGCTGCTGCTTTCGGCCAGCTCGGCGGAGGACAAGAAGCTCTCCATCTTTGCCCCGCAAACCACCGCCAGCGTCGTTGTCCATGACCGCAACGGCGTGGAGTACGTGGTGCTCTCCGAAGCCCTCGAGCCACTGGGCGAACTGACGGCTCGCGCCGACGGCAGCACCTGGAAGGTCCGCCTGGGGAAGGTCGAGGGCGAGTTCCGCGCCGGGCAGACGCGCGCCCGGGTCGGCCGCAATGCGCTTGCGCTGGCAGCCCCCTTCCTGGTGGATGGGTCTCGCGGTCTGGTACCGGCCTCCAACCTGGGCGGGATCGTTGCCCGCTACCTGGACAGCCGGGTGGACTTCCACACCAGCTCACGGCGGCTGTTCGTGGCCGGCACGGCGACGCGCTTCACCCTGGAGATGAAGAAGGACCAGGCACTGGTCCTGAACTTCAGTGCCCCGGTGAATCCCACGATCGCCACCGAACCCGGGAAGCTGGTGATGAGCTTCAACCGCGACCCCGTGCTCTCGGGCACCGGTACCTTCCAGTTCGCCGATGACAAGCTGGTCTCGTCCGTCCGTTACGCCGAGAGCAACGGAAGCGCCGACGTCACAGTGCTGAGCGGAACGCCGCTCATCGCCGAGTTCTCCGAAGGGGGAAAGACCATCACGGTGAGCGCGGCGCCGCGGGCCAGCCAGCCGCCGCCTCCTCCCCCTCCCGCCGAAGAACCGCCGCCCTCGGTGGAGGCGCCGGCGCTGCCGGTGTCACCGACGTCTCCGGTCACCGTTCCCTCCCCCCTCACCGCCGGTGCGCCGCGGCATCCTTACCTGGTGATTGTGGATGCCGGGCACGGAGGCGAGGAGCGCGGCGCGGCGCTGGGCGACAACCTGGTGGAGAAGGAGGTCACGCTCGCTCTGGCGCGTCGCCTGCGAGCGGAGCTTCAGAATCGCGGGGTTGCCGCGGCGTTGTTGCGCGACGGCGATCAGACCCTGAGCTTCGACCAGCGTGCGGTCGCCGCCAATGCGGCCCGCGCGGCGGTGTACGTCTCGCTGCACGCCACCGGCAGTGGCGCCGGGATCCGCGTCTATACGCCGATGCTGGCTTCCTCCGCTCCTCCGGCGGGGCTGTTCATCCCCTGGGAGACGGCGCAAGCTCCGTTCCTGAGCCACAGCCTGATGCTGGCCAACGCCATCGACGAAGCCGCGGGCAAGTCCGGCGCCGGCATCGCCCTGATGCCGGCGCCCGTCCGCCCGCTGAACAACATCGCCGCCGCCGCCATCGCCGTGGAGATCACTCCGCCGCGCCAGGACGTGCAGTCGCTCGCCTCGGCGCAGTACCAGCAGCAGGTGGCGCAAATCCTCGCCACAGGGATCGCCGGCGCGCGTTCGAAGCTGATGGAGGCGCGATGATCCCGCGGCACCTGCAGATCGCCATCGTCCTGCTGCTGGTCCTGGTATTCGGCGGCGGCTTCTACATCCTGCGCCTGCGGAGCAAGGCGGAAGCGGACGCGCGCCGCGCCGCCGATTCCCGCCCCATCGCGCCCCCGGTCGCCGGCCCGGCGCAGCCCGTCAACCTCTTCCTCGCTTACGACGACGATGGAGTGATACGGCCCGTCCGGGTCGAAGTGCCGTTGCCCGAAGAGCCGAGCCTGCGGGCGCGGGAGGTGCTGCGCGCCCTGATCGGCGAGTACCTGAAGAAACCCTCCTCCCATCCGCTCGGCGAGGGTGCCGACGTGCGCGACGTCTACCTGCTGGCGGATGCCGCGGTGGTGGACACCACCGCCGCGTTTGCCAACGGCCATCGCTCCGGCATCCTGGTGGAGCAACTGACCATGCTCTCGCTGGTGGAGACCCTGTCCACGAACGTGCCGGGCATTGCGCGGGTGAAAGTCCTGGTGGACGGGCAGGAGCGCGACACGCTTGCGGGGCACGCCGACCTGGGCGCGTTCTATGATGTCCAGGAGGTACACACCATCGTGAAGGGGCTGCAGTGATGCGCCGGTTGACCATCGGCGTCTTCGATTCCGGTGTGGGCGGGCTCACCGTCCTGAAGGAACTCACGCGCCAGATCCCTGACGCCGACTACCTCTATTTCGGCGACACCGCGCGCCTGCCCTACGGATCCAAGTCGGCGGAGACGGTGGCGAAGTTCACCGTGGAGGCGGTGCAGTACCTGCAGGAGCACGGCGCCGAGTTCATGGTGATCGCCTGCAACACCGCGACCGCGCTGGCGCTGGAAGCGGTGAAGCAAGCGGCCAGGATCCCGGTAGTCGGCGTGGTCGAACCCGGCGCCGCAGCCGCCGCCGCAGCCACCCGCCACAAGAAGGCCGTGGTCATCGCCACCGAGGCCACCATCAACAGCCACGCCTACCAGCGGGCTCTGGCGGCCCGGGGCGTCACCGCCCTGGAGAAGGCCTGCCCGCTGCTGGTGCCGCTCATCGAGGAGGGCTGGGTGGACCACCAGGTCACCCAGCAGGTGGCGCACATCTACCTGGACGAATTCTTCCACGATCACGAGACCGGGCCGGACACGCTGGTGCTGGGCTGCACTCATTACCCGCTCATCAAGCCCATCCTGCGGGGCGTGGCCCCCTGGCGGGTGGAGATCGTGGATTCGGCGGAGTCGGTGGCGCAAGACGTGGCCAAGCAGGTCGCCGGCCGCGTCTCCGGTCTCTTCGACCCGGAGGAGCGCCGCCACATGACCCGCGCCCGCTTCTTCGCCACCGACTCGGTGGAGAAGTTCCGCGTCCTGGGCGAGCGCTTCCTCGGCCACGCCATCGAGATCGTCAAGCACGTGGACATCGGAGTCTAGCCGTAGAGACGTAGCTTGCTACGTCTCTTCCCGAGACGTTGCAAGCTACGTCTCTCCCTGTACAATCTGCCGGTCATGATCTACCGCTCCGACAACCGCGCCCCCGACCAGATGCGCCCGGTGAACATCCTGCCGGACTACATCTCCACCGCCGAGGGTTCCTGCCTGATCGAAGTCGGCAACACGCGGGTGATCTGTACGGCATCAGTGGAGGAGTCGGTACCTTCCAGGATGCGCAACTCCGGCAAGGGCTGGGTGACCAGCGAATAGGGCATGATCCCCCGTTCCACGC
>CAYTPH010000134.1:0-7689 GCA_964439635.1 uncultured Terriglobales bacterium | reverse complement strand
GGCCGCGCCAGGTCACTGTTTCAGGTGCCTGGAGAAGAACTTGGTGATCTCGACCGTGGACTTGATGCGGTTGGGGACCTTGCGCCAGCCGTGGCCCTCGTCGGGGAACACGACGTACTCGACGGGCACGCCGCGGCTCTTGAGGTTGGCGACGATCTGCTCGGCCTCGATCAGGGGCACGTTGGTGTCGTTGGCGCCGTGCAGCACCATGGTGGCTGCCTTGATCTTGTCGAGCTTGTGGATGGGGGAGAGCCGCTTGAGCAGGTCGACCTCGGTGGCGGGGTCGCCGTACTCCTTGGTGGAGATGGCAGCCATCCAGCCCTCGGTGTGCTTGAAGAAAGTCTCGAAGTTCACGACGCCAAAGAGGTTGGCGCCGGCGGCGAAGAGGTCGGGGAACTCGGTGAGGCCGGCCATGGTCATGTAGCCGCCATAGGAGCCGCCGGTGATGCCCAGGCGCTTGCGGTCGCCGACGCCGGAGGAGACCAGGTAGTTGACGCAGGACTCGATGTCCTTCACGCCGTTGACACGCAGGGCGCCGTTGTCCAGGTTGATGAACTTCTTGCCGAAGCCGGAGGAGCCGCGGACGTTGGGAGCGAAGAGGGCGATGCCGGCCAGCAGCAGGGCCTGGTCGTCGCTGCGGAAGACGGGGCGGTCCTGGCTCTCGGGACCGCCGTGGAAGCTGAGCACCACCGGGCCGGGCTTCTGGAAGTTCTTGGGCAAATAGAGCCAGCCGGAGAGTTGCAGGCCGTCGTGGGCGGGGAAGGTGACCAGCTGCGGGCGCACCAGGTCGGCCAGGTTCACGCCCGGATGCGGGCTGAAGGTGACCTGCCACATCTTCTTCTGCTTCAGGTCGTACACCCAGATGTTGTAGGGGGTAGTGGAACCGAAGACGCTGAAGGCCAGCAGGTTGCCGTCCTGCGAGAACTCCAATCCGCCGGCCAGCTCGGCGGGGAGCTTGGGGCCGGGGCTGCGCTTGTTGGTGCGCAGGTCGTAGAACTCGAACTCGCCCAGGCCGCCGACGTTCCACAGCAGCACCGCGAGGGTGCCCTGGCGATTGATCTCGAAGCCGTCCAGTTCGGCGCCGGCGCGCTCGGCGAGGATCTCGATGGGGCCAGGGTTCCCGGAGGCATCCAAGCGGACGCGGCCGAAGGCCACCAGGTCGCGCTTGTCGTTGGAGGTTAAGTACACGGTGCGGCCGTCGGGGGAGAAGGCGGCGGAGCCGAAGCTGGCCGGGGGCTCGTGGGGGGTGAGGCGCGTCTCCTTGCGGCTGGCGAGGTCGACAAAGTAGAGGTCGTTGTCGCCGCGGCTGCGCATGCGGTAGAGGATGGCGAAGCGGTTGTCGTCGGCGACGTCGAAGAAGTAGCCGATGCCGGGGTTCTCGCTCACCAGGGTGAGCTTGCCGCTGGCGGCGTCCACGAGGTAAGCGTCCATGGCGTTGGGGTCGCGGCGGCTGCTGGCGATGGTGAACAGGGAGCCGTCCTCGCTCCAGTCGCCCAGCCAGTTGTTGTCCTTGCCGCCGGCGGTGAGGCGGCGCAGGCCGGTGCCGTCGGGCCTGACCAGGTAGATCTGCGAGTTCAGGCCGCCACCGGGCGCAACTTGGAGGGCGATCCAGTCGCCCTTGGGCGACCAGGTGATGCCGGTGACGGGGTCGTCGAAGGCGGTCACCTGGCGGGGATAGCCGCCGGCGGTGGGCACGATCCAGGCCTGCGGCGTGCCGCTCAGGTTGGCGATGTAAGCGATGTGGCGGCCGTCGGGAGAGAAGGACGGCGAGAGCGCGCTGCCGATGCGGGCCATGGCGGTGACGGCGGCAGTCAGATCGTCGGCGGCGAGGGCGGGCAGGGCGAGGGCGAAAGCGAGAACCAGGGCTGTGATCAGGCGCATGGGAGATCTCCGAAGGTCTAGACGGAAGTGGACGGCGACGGTTAGCGGGTAATGCGCGGGGCCTGAGCGATGCTTTCCGGTGTTGTTCCGAATCCCGAACATTGTGCTCCCTTACAGCGCCGGGCAAGACGATATGGTACAAAGCGGCGTCGGAGAGGCGTCCTGATGTTCAAGCGGTCATGCCTGCTGCTCGGGCTGGTGGTGGCGACGCTCGGCGTCGCACAGGAGAACCTTCCCGTACCCACGCCGGCCGAGATCTCGCAGTTGCGAACGCGGGCGGAAGCCGGGGATGCCCAGGCGCAATTCGAACTCGGGCGGGGCTATGAAGAGGGTCGCGGGCTGCCGCAGAACGAGGACCTTGCGGTCAAGTGGTACCGAAAAGCCGCAGAGCAGGGACATGCCGCCGCGCAAAACACGGTCGGCGTGTTCTATCGGCTCGGGCGGGGAGGGTTGGAGAAGGACAAGGCGGAGGCGGTGAACTGGTACCGGCGGGCTGCCAGACAGGGGCACGCCGCCGCGATGTTCAACCTGGGGGCCAGCTATTACAACGGCGACGGCGTGCCGGTCGACACCACGGCCGCCTACGTCTGGTTCGCCCTTGCGGAGCGGGCCGGCGACAGCAGCGGGCGGGAGGCGGTCGCGCGAACCCGCTCCGAGCTCCTGCCCGAGGCGTTGATCGAGGGCGATGCCCGGGTCGCATTCCTGCTGGAGGCGGGTGACCAAGTTCCCAAGGACATGCAGGCGGCGCTCGCCATCTATCGCCAGCTCGCCGAGTCGAACGCGTACGTGGCGCTGCGGCTGAGCGCTCACTATGCGAATGGGGGTGTGGTGTCGCAAGATCCAGTGGAGGCCGAACGGCTGCGGCGTATCGCTCTCAAGAACCCACCACCACTGGTCATGACACTGTACGCCGATATGCTTCACCGTGGGGACGGCGTGACCCAGAGCTTGGTGGAGGCGCGAAACTGGTACGCGAAAGCCGCCGACTTGGGCCAGCCCATGGCCATGCACAACCTGGGATTGATGTTGGCCGACGGGATGGGCGGAAAGAAAGACCAACCGGCCGCCTACATGTGGCTTATGGCCGCCGCTTCGCGCGACTACCCACAGTCGGAGGCGGCCATGGAGGCGCTGGCGTCGCGCATGAGCCCCTCGGAGATTGCGAAGGCCAAGAAGATGGCGGTCAAGAAGTTCGGTCGGCAGCCGCAGTTGCGGTCGAGGAAGAAGTAGCGCCTGTTGACCTTCCGCTCACTTGCCCGCTCCAGATTCGGGGTCGTATAGTGCTGAGTTGGGCAGGGAGAAAGATTATGAACAAGCAGGAGTTCTGGCAGGAGTTCGAGCGGCGGGTGGGGAAGTACGACCTGCTGTGCCATCCTTTCTACAAGGCGTGGAGCGCGGGCGAGCTGACGCGGGAGGATCTGCGCGAGTACGCCGCCGATTACTACCACCACGTGGCGTCGTTCCCGACGTACCTGATGGCGCTGCACGCGCGGCTGGAGGACGGGCCGATGCGCAAGTCAGTGCTCTCGAACTACTGGGACGAGCAGGGGATGAATTCGCCCGACGGCCGCACCCACGACGACCTGTGGCTGGATTTCGCCGAAGGCATGGGGGCCAGCCCCGGCGAGGTGCGCCGCCGCAAGCCGCTGGCCGAGGTCCAGGACCTGATCGACTGGTTCCTGGAGGTGTCGCGCACGGGCACGCCGGCGCAGGCCGTGGCCGCCTTCTACGCCTACGAGTCGCAGGTGCCGGCGGTGGCGCGGGAGAAGTACGTGAAGCTGCGCGAGAAGTACGGCGCCGACGACGTCACCTGCAATTACTTCGACGTGCACACCACCGCCGACGTGTACCACGCCAGCGTGTGGAAGCGTCACCTGGAGAAGGAGCTGGAGGCGCGGCCACAGGACGTGGAGGGCGCGCTGGCCGCGGCCGAGCAGGCGGCGAAGATGCTCTGGGGCGCGCTGGACGGCGTGGAGCGGGCACGGCAGAGCCGGGTGGCGGCGTAAGCAGCTACTAGCTGTTAGCCCTTAGCTTGAGGCCACTGTGCGAGCAGTGGCCTTTGATTTTCGGGAGAGGCGAATGAGAGAGGTTCCGGTCGGAGCCAAGGGAGAGGCGGCGGAGACGGTCGAGTTCAAGCACACGCTGACCTTCCATCATGCGGAGCTGCCGCCGGTGTACTCCACCCCGGACATGGTCCGGCTGATGGAGACGGCGTGCTTCATGGCGCTGCATCCCTATCACGAGGACGGCGAGATCAACGTGGGCACCCACATCAACGTGGAGCACCGCGCGGCCACCACCGTGGGGGCCCAGGTGCGGGCGGAGGCGGTGTTCGAGCGCATGGAAGGGCGCTTCTACGTGATGCGGGTCACCGCCTGGGACGACCGCCAGGAGATCGGGCGGGGCACGGTGAACCGCGCCATCGTCAACCTGGCGAAGTTCATGGGGAAGTTCTCGGGAGCAGGGCAGTGAAGCTGGCGCTGGGCGACTTCGAGCTGCAGGTGTTCTCCGACGGCGGCTACTGGCTGGACGGCGGCGCCATGTTCGGCGTCGTCCCCAAGGTGCTGTGGGAGCGCCGGGCCAAGCCCGACGAGCAGAACCGGCTGCGCGCCGGGTTGAACTCGCTGCTCATCCGCACCGGCGAGCACACGGTGCTGGTGGAGACCGGGATCGGCAACAAGCTGGACGAAAAGGCGAGCCGCATCCACGGCAACGAGGCGCGGCTGCTGGACAGCCTGGCCGCCGGCGGGGTGGCGCCCGACGACATCGACGTGGTCATCAACACCCACCTGCACTTCGACCACTGCGGCTGGAACACCGTCATGAAGGACGGCCGGGCGGTGGCGACCTTCCCGCGCGCGAAGTACTACGTGCAGAAGGGCGAGTGGGAGCACGGGAAGTTACAGCGGGAGCGCGACCGGGTCAGCTACCTGAGCCCCAACTACGACCCGCTGATCGAGTCGGGGCAGATGGAGTTGCTGGTGGGCGACCGCGAGATCGTACCCGGGGTGCGGGTGCGCGTCTTCCCCGGGCATACGCGGCACATGCAGGCCGTCATCGTGGAGAGCAGCGGCCGGCGCGCCTGCTACATCAGCGACCTGATCCCCACCAGCGCCCACCTCGACCTCACCTGGGTGATGGCCTTCGACCTGTTCCCGCTGGAGACCATCGAGAGCCGCAAGAAGTTCTACGCCGCAGCCGTGCCCGAGCAGTGGCTGGTGGTCTTCACCCACGACCTGCACACCCCCTGGGCATACGTGGAGAAGACGGGCGAGGGGAAGTACGCGGCGAAGGCAGTCGGCAGTCGTTAGTCGGCAGTCAGCGAAAAACCTCACCACGGATTCCCACGGATATTCACGGATCAGGAAGGAACAAGCAAATCCGTGAAGATCCGTGTCGATCCGTGGTGAGCCTTTTCTAAACGCGTATCGGTAGCGAGCGCACGGGCTTGCCGGTGGCGGCGAAGACGGCGTTGGCGACGGCGGCGGCGGTGGGCGGTACCACCGGCTCGCCGATGCCGGTTGGGTCCTCGTTGCTCTTCACCGTGTAGGCTTCGATGCGGGGTGAGTCGGGCAGGCGCAGCACCTCGAAGTCGTCGAAGTTGCCCTGCTTGATGCGGCCGGCCTCCAGCGTGATCTCACCCTTGAGCGCGGCCGAGAGGCTGAAGATGACGGCGCTCTGCATCTGGGCCTCGACGGTGTCGGGGTTGACCACGTAGCCCAGGTCGGCGGCGGCCACGGCACGATGCACGCGCACGTTCCCGCCCTCCACCGAGACCTCGCAGACCACGGCGGCGTAGGTGAAGAACGAGGCGTGGCAGGCGATGCCGCGGGCGTGTCCCTTGGGCAGCGGTGTCCCCCAGCCGGCCTTCTCCGCCGCCAGCTCGACCACCGCTTTCAGCCGCCGCGAGAAGTACTTGGACTCCCCGGCGTTGACGGCCATCTCGGTATCGAGCAGGCGGCGGCGGACCTCCAGCGGATCGCGGCGGCCCAGCGCGGCCAGTTCGTCGAGGAAGGTTTCCACGGCGAAGCCGGACTGCGAGGCGTACACCGAGCGCCACGGCCCGATGATGACCGGCGTCTGCTGGAGCAGGTACTCGCTGCGGTAGTTGGCGACCGCGTATAGGAAGGGCGAGAGCGCGAAGACGGTGCCGTCCTCGCCGGTCTTGACGATCTCCGGGTTGACCTGGCCGCCGATGGAGGGGCCGACGAACTTGTGATGGAAGCCCACGGGCCAGCCCTGCGCGTCCACCGCGCCGGAACACAGGTGCAGGCTGGCGGGACGGTAGAGGTCGTGGCGCATGTCGTCGGGCCGCGACCAGACGACCTTCACCGGTACACCGGTAGTCTTGGAGATCTGGGCGGCCTCGAGGGCGTAGTCCACGCGCAGCCGGCGGCCGAAGCCGCCGCCGATCAGGGTGACGTTCACGGTCACCTTGTCCTGAGGCAGGCCGATGGCCTCCGCTACCGCGCGCCGGGCCCGGTCGGGGACCTGGGTGGAGACCCACAGCTCGCAGGACTCGCCCTTGAAGTGGGCGGTGCAGTTCTGCGGCTCCATGGGCGCATGGGCGACGAAAGGGAGCGAGTAGGCTGCCTCCAGACGGCGCCCGGGTGCTTTGGACACGTCGCCGTTCTGCTGCATCACCCAGCCGGAGCCTTTGCCCTTCTCGCGGAACATCTCGAAGATGGAGGCGGTGGACAGGTCGCCGTTGGGGCCGGGGTCCCACTGGATGTCGAGGGCGCGGCGGCCCTCGAAGGCGGCCCAGGTATGGTCGGCGAGGACCACCACGGAGTCGTCCATCTGCAGGACCTGGCGCACGCCGGTGACCTTCTTCGCCTCGGCGTCGTTGAACGACTTCAGCTTGCCGCCGAAATAAGGGCAGCGGGCCAGGGCGGCATACTTCATGCCCGGCACCTTCACGTCCATGCCGTAGATGGCGCTGCCATTGAGCTTGGCGGGGGTGTCGAGGCGGGGGATGGGCCGGCCGATGATCTTGAAATCCCTGGCCGGTTTGAGATTGAGGGCGTCCTGGTGGGGGATGGGGAGCTTGGCGGCGTCCGCGGCGAGTTCGCCGAAGCTGAGCTTGCGGCCGTCCTTGTGGACGATGTGGCCGTCCTCGGCGCGGAGCTCGGCGCGGGGCGCGCCCCAGCGGTTGGCGGCGGCGGAGATCAGCATCTCGCGCGCGGCGGCGCCGGCGTAGCGCAGCGGATCAAACATCTCGCGGATACTCGACGACCCGCCGGTGCCCTGGCTGCCGTAACGCGACAGCATGGCAGGCGGAATCTCGATCTGGACCTTGGACCAGTCCGCGCCCAGCTCGTCGGCCAGGATCATGGGCAGTGAGGTGCGTACGCCCTGCCCCATCTCCTGCCTGGTGACGGCTATGGTCACCGCGCCGGTGGGGGCGATTCTCACGAAGGCGTTGGGCTGGAACTCCTGGGTGCTGCCAGGCCGGCGCAGCGCCGGGAAGGCGAAGCCGAGCACCAGGCCGACGCCGGCGCCGCCGGAGGCCACCAGGAAATCGCGACGGGAGAAGCCGCCGCCGTTGCCAGTCTTGGGAGTGGGAGCGGTGCTCATCGCGCACCTCCATTGGCGGCCAGGTGGATGGCCTTGCGGATCCGCTCGTAGGTGCCGCAGCGGCAGAGGTTGCCGGCCATGGCGGAATCGATCTGCTCGTCGGAGGGCCGGGGCGTCTCTTTCAGCAGGGCGGCGGCGGCCATGATCTGGCCGCTCTGGCAGTAGCCGCACTGCGGCACCTCCAGCGCCTGCCAGGCCTTCTGGATGGGGTGCGAGAGGTCGTTGGACAGG
>CAYTPH010000133.1:7348-7706 GCA_964439635.1 uncultured Terriglobales bacterium | reverse complement strand
AGGTGAAAGACGACGTGGAGAGGACCGCCGCCGACCCTGTGCCCCTCCACCTGCGCAACGCCCCGACGTCCTTGATGAAGGATCTCGGCTACGGCGCAGGCTACCAGTACGCTCACGACCTGGAATCGAAGGTAGCGGACATGCAGTGCCTGCCCGACAACCTCAAGAACCGCCGCTACTACCATCCCACCGACCAGGGCCTGGAAAAGCGCATCCGCGAGCGCCTGGAGGAGATCCGCCGCGCCCGCAGGAGAAGCTCACCACGGAGTCACGGAGACACGGAGGAATGAAAGCCGTTTAGGTTGCCCCCTTCCGCCCGCGTTTGGCGGAGGGTGGGGGTTTCGCCTCCAATAGGATG
>CAYTPH010000133.1:0-7338 GCA_964439635.1 uncultured Terriglobales bacterium | reverse complement strand
ATGGACTACCCCGCACCACCGTGGAAGCCCACGGCTTCAGCCGTGGGAAAGCGTGGCTCAGAGAAGGACCGGCTTTAGCCGCGGAGACTTGGGCAACTATCACTTCAGAGACTTAAGTACCGCTTCAAACGCGGGGGTCGCCTCTCTAAGCTGTTGTTCACTGTCCGTCGCCAAAACCAGCATGAGGATGAGCTGTTCGGAGGTGTCCAAATACGCTATCTGCTCGTGGATAAGGTTTGAAGCGACGATAGAAAAGGGTGAGTCCGTCTCCATCACGGGCCTGTACGTGATCGATTTCAGTAAGGAAGCATGGCCATCGGCGCGCGGTTCGCTTTTGGTGGAGGTTTCCTTGTATTCTGCGACACCTCCCTCGAATGCTGCCTTCTCCGCCTGAAGGCTCTGCTCGAAAGTCCTGCCTTCCTTAGAGACCACGCGGACATACATGTTCGCACCCTCGGCCTGCCAGGACTTACCAATGGGATAGAAGACGACTGGCAAGTCGTCGCGTTTCCCCGCCTTGAGGTCGCCGACCCAGCCCTGCGGGACCACCAGCTTGAATACTTGCGTACCCACGCGAAGGGAGAGGTCCCCTGCCGAGTCCCTCTCGGCACTCGGGATCGGAGGACTGAATCCCTCGGGATCAAGCTCCGCCGCAATCATCTGGCATGCGGGCCTGGAGACCGCAAACACTCCTCGGCCGAAATCGCATTGCGCCTTCTCCGACCCGTCCTCAGCCCAGTACGTCCACTGGCCGACCTTCCCGCTCGCAACGAAGGTACCCTCCGCCTTCCTTCGCCCGGAGGGGTAGAAATCGATTCGCTTATTGCCCTCATCGGCATACGTGACCTCGGTCTCTAGCCGCCCGTCTTTGTCCCAGTACTTCCACAATCCGCGCTTCTGTCCGGTCTCGAACCCGCCGAGTGACGACATCGTCCCGTTCTCGTAGTACGACGGCCAGACACCCGCGCCATCGCCGCGCACGTAGTACTCCTTGCCCTCCAATTGGCCACTGGCGTACCACCGCCAAACCGGGCCGTGGTAAAGCGGGCGGACGCCTCCGTTGATTTCACACCAGCGCACGACAATGCCCGGAGCCGGCCCTTTTCCGGAATCCTTCGCTCCGGCGGGACACTTGAACTCCGACGCCAGGGCCTCGTCCAGACTTCGGGGCGGCACCGGCTCTTGGCCGCAGGCCTGCTTGCCAACTACAGCAAGAACGCAAAGGAGAACAAGATTGAAGAATCGCATTGGTCGAAGCCCCTCCCTGCAAAGCGAGAACACCAAATCATATGGTCGATGTGGCCCTTTTGAATCGACACGATAGGTCTAGCCCCGGCGGAACCAGTCTTGATTGTCGGTTTCTCTGTGCCCTCTGTGTCTCTGTGGTGAACAAGGACGCATGCGCTACCGGGGCCCTCCGCCCCCGTCCCGTTCCGGGAAACCGGGGTGTGCGCCCCGTCACAATCGACTGTGATGTGGATGGTTGACCTTCTCCCCCCCGGCGGAGGATAATCTGAAATTGAAAATGAATTTCAAATTCAAATTCGGGCGCCCCCGCACTCCAAAGAAGGCCTCCTCCCTCGCCGACCTCCACCCCGGCCAGCGCGCCGTGCTCGGCCGCCTGAAACTGCCGCAGGAAACCGCCGACCACCTCATGCGCCTGGGCTTCCTCCCCGGCTCGGTGGTCCGCCTGGCCGGCGCCGGCCCCGGCGGCGACCCCAGGGTCTTCCACGTGGACGGCTCCCAGGTCGCCCTGCGCCGCGAGACTGCCCGCCACATCTCCATCAACCTCCTCCCCGAGGAGTCCCCTGTCGCCGGCGATTAACGCTGTGGCCCAAGGTTGCTGCACTCCCGCGGTCGAGAACGAAGCTCCCGCCACCATCCGCACCGTCGCCGTGGTCGGCCCGCCCAACACCGGCAAATCCACCCTGTTCAACGCTCTCACCGGGCTGCGCCAGAAGACCGCCAACTTCCCCGGCGTGACCGTGGAGCAGCGCACCGGCGTCTTCCGCTCTCATAACGGCGACCGCTACAGCTTGATCGACTTGCCCGGCGTGTACTCGCTCACTCCCAAGTCGGAGGACGAGCAGGTCGCGGTGGACGTGCTGAAGGGCCGGATGCAAGGTACCGAGCGTCCCGACGCAGTCGTTCTGGTGCTCGACGCCACCAATCTCGACCGCCACCTGGTAGTGGCCGCCGAGGTCATCGCCCTGGGCATGCCCACCCTCGTCGTGCTCAACATGGCCGACGAGCTGGATCGCCAGGGCGGCCACGTCGACGTTCTGGCCCTCGCCCGCGAACTCCACACCCCGGTGGCGCTGGTCAGCGCCAAGCAGGGACAGGGCCCGGCCGAGCTCAGCAACTTCCTGGAATCGTCGCTGAAGCCGGTGGAGCCGCTGGCGCTCCCGGTGCTGGACGACGTCCGCCTGTGCCGCGAGTGGGCGCTCACCGTCGGGCAGAGGTCGAACTACCGCAAGCCGGTCGCGCCCAAGTGGACGCGCCGCCTCGATCACTTCTTCCTCCACCCCTTCTGGGGCCCCACGATGTTCGCGCTAGTGATCGTGGCCGTGTTCCAGGTCATCTTCCGCGTCGCCCAGCCGGCGGCGGACGCCTTCCAGTCGCTCCTCGACCTGAGCGGCGCCAGGCTCGATTCGGTGGTGCCGCAGGGCTGGCTGCACTCGCTGGTGCTGGACGGGGTGTGGAGCGGCGTGGGCTCGGTGCTGGTCTTCCTACCGCAGATCCTGCTGCTGTTCCTGCTGATCGGCATCCTGGAGGACTCGGGCTACCTGGCGCGCGCCGCCGTCATCGCCGACCGCACCATGGCCAAGATCGGCCTCAACGGCAAGGCCTTCATCCCGCTGCTGTCGGCCTACGCCTGCGCCGTGCCGGCCATCATGGCGACGCGGACCATCGACGATCCCAAGGACCGACTGACCACCATCCTGGTGGCGCCTTTCATGACCTGCTCGGCGCGCCTGCCGGTGTACACCATGATCATCGCCGCCTTCGTCCCCGACCGGCCCATCGCCGGCTTCTTCCTGGGGACCCGGGCCGCGGCCATGCTGGGTCTCTACCTGCTCGGGTTCCTGGCAGCGGTGGTCACGGCCCGCATCCTGAAGTCGTCCATCCTGAAGAGCGAGAGCAAGCCCTTCATCCTGGAGCTGCCGCCCTACCGCTGGCCGACGGCCAAGGGACTCGGGCTGCGCCTGCTGGAGCGTGCCCAGGCCTTCCTGTGGCGTGCCGGCACGGTGATCCTGGGCGTGACCATCGTCCTCTGGGCGCTGACCCACGTGCCCCTGAAGAACGGCCAGCCGCCACCGTTGCAGGAGAGCGTGATCGCCCGCGCCGGACAATTCATCGAACCGGTCATTCAGCCGCTGGGCTTCGACTGGAAGATCGGGGTGGGCCTGGTGACTTCGCTGGCGGCGCGCGAAGTAATCGTCTCCACCCTGGGGACGCTGCACGGCGTGGATCCGGAGTCGCAGGAGATGGGCCTGCAGGAGGCGCTGCGCCGCGACCTGACGCCGGCCGCCGCCGTCGCCCTGCTGGTGTTCTTCGCCTTCGCCATGCAGTGCATGTCGACGCTGGCCGTGGTGCGCCGCGAGACCAACTCCTGGCGCTGGCCGGCGGCGCAGTTCTTCTACATGAGCACGCTGGCCTACGTCTCGGCCTTCGCCGCCAACCGCATCGTCACTGCACTACTGAGTTGAGGGTGTGGGGGTCTCCGACCCGCACCCTCGGCCCGCCGGGCCGATTCAGTGCCGCTTCCTGTGTTCTTTCAGGATGCACCGGTCCATGACCACGAAGATGCCCGCCCGGCGGGCCTTTTCCGCCGCCGCCTCGTGCACCACGTCCTCTTGCATCCAGATGGCCGGCGCCTGGATGCGGATGGCCTGCTCCACCACCTCGGGCACGAACTGCGAGCGGCGGAAGACGTTCACGATGTCGACCTTCTCCTGCACCTCGGCCAGCGCGGGATAGGCCTTCTCGCCCAGGGCGCTATCGATAGTGGGATTCACCGGGATGATGCGGTAGCCCTGCGACTGCATGTAGGCGGCGACGCCGTGGCTGGCGCGGAACGGCGTGTTCGATAGCCCCACGACCGCGATGGTCTTGGCGGTCTTCAGCAACTCGGTGATGCGCTCGGCTTCAGTCACGGCTTCATTGTAAGAAGGGCAAAAGGCAGAAGTAAAAAGGCAAAATTGCGACACGCTCTTTTCTTGCCTTTTGCCCTTTGCCCTTTGCCTTCTATTCCTTCTTCCCGCCCGCCGGCTGCGACTTCTGCTTGTACAGCTTCAGCGCCATCTTGCGCGTGGTATCGGACACGTTCTTGTTCATCGACAGGTTCTTCATGTCGTTGACCAGCAGGTGGTTCAGCAGGTTGAGCGCCAGGTCGAGCGGGCAGCGCGGATTGTTCACCAGCGCCCGGATCACGGCGTAGTTCTTCATGAACTTCCGCTTCATGGTGATGCCGCGCAGCACGCTCTCCTGCACGTTCTTCATGGCGGCAAAGGTCTCCACCTCGGAGTCGGTGATCTTGGGCGACTCCAGCACCGCCGACGACACCACCTTCGAGCCGTCGCGGATCAGCACGAAGCGCTCTTCCTTGTTGCCCTTCATGGCCAGCTGGACGCGTTGTCCCACCGTGAGCTTGGCGATCTTCTGCAGCGTGGACTCGCGTTCGCTCCCTTCCTTGCTTGAGCTCTTCGTGGCGGGCGCGGGTGCCGCGGCGGCAGCGGTGGCGGCTTCCGCAGGGGCGGCGGTTGCGGCCTCCGTCTCGGCGGCCGGAGCGGAGACGGTGGTCTCCGCATCCTCGTCCGCGGTGCCGCCCACCAGCTCGAAGGGCTTGCCCTCCTCGGCGGCGATCTCGGCGGCGTGCTCGAGCTCGTACTGCGTCTTCTCGCCCTCGACCAGCTCGGTGTAGGCCTGGATCTGCGTGGTGCTTTCGCCCGCTTGCTTGAGGAGCCCGTTCACCTGGTCCAGCTCGGCAGGAGCAAGGTGCGGGTTCAAAGCCAGGGCGTGCAGGACGTCGTTCGATCGCTTGGCACGTGCGCTGGCCAGCACGATCTGCGCGATCTCCCGCGACGGCGTCTGCGCCAGGTCGATCAGGTGGGCCTCCCGCAGCGACGGGTTCTCGATCAGTGCGGGCAGCAGCTTCGGCCGCCGGTTCTGCGGCGCGACGAAGTACTCCAGCACCTCCCACGGAGTCGCCGGATCGGAGAGCACGGCCGTGCACGCGGCTTCATCCCATCCCGCCAGCGTCATCTTGGCCTGTTCGGCGAACAGCGCCTGGGTGGTCAGGTACACCAGGATCTCGATCATCTCCGCCAGCGCGCCCTTGGCGGCCGAGCGCATCATGTTGGCCGGCACCGCCGACTGGCGGATCAGCTCGATCATCCTCGGCATGGGGACCTACCTCTGAACGCCCTCGGGGGTGAAGGTGAGGGTGGCGACGTTGCTGGTGCCCTCCGGCGGCTGCACCAGCTGCCCGTTGTAGGACAGTTCCACGCCCTTTACATTGCCGATCTTCACCACCAGCTTGGAACGGGCGCGCACCGTCTTCTCCATCTGGGGATCCAGCGTGGCCTCCGCCACCGGCTGGTCGTCGGCCATGATGGCGATCCAGGACTGCTCCCGGGCACTGATGTGGACGACGATGCCGTCCTTGGTGGTCGAAGCCGAGGCGGTGACCTCGGGCGCCGGCATGCTTTCGATGGCCGGCGGAGGCGGCGCCGTTTCCGCCTTCAACGCCGGTGGCGCGGGCGGCTCGGCGTGCGCGCCCGCCAGCCGCGGATACAGCTGCCAGCCGGCGGCGGCCAGCAGCACCAGCGCCAGCACCGCCGCCAGCGTGTTCCGGCGCGCGTGCGAAGCCGCGGCCTCGCTGGGCGGCGCCGCACTCGGCGGCTCCGGCAGTTGCTGCTGCTCGCGCTCCCCGAAGGCCGCCATGTAATCGGAGACGGCCTGCTCCTCGTCGATCCCCAGGTAGCGCGCGTAGGCGCGGACGAAGCCCTTGGTGAAGATGCCGCCCGGGAGCTTCTCGAAGTCTTCCTGCTCCAGGGCGCGCAGCGAGCGCGTTCCGATCTTGGTGGACTCGGCGATCTCTTCCAGCGTGATGCCGCGCATCTCGCGCTCACGCTTCATGCGATCGCCGAACGAACCCATTCCACGGTCTCCTGCCCCGGACCGCTCGCACGGGCTGGGAACGGCCGGAGTCGCTGCTTGAGGTTGGCGCCATCATAGGTTCGCCTGCCCGCACTGTCAAACCCAAAGTCGCCTAACACCCTGTCAGGAAACGACTTCCTCCGCCTCGGGTGGGTTGCCTAGGTGAATATCCGGTGCCTTTGTGTGTTGCTCGTGCGGAAACCGTGTGCATATAATGGCGGCCAACTTTCCCCGACCACCCCAAGGACCCGCGGAATGAGCGAGGCAGCCGCCACCGATCGGAAACGCCAGGAACTGAACATCTTCCATGACGTGGCCAAAGCCCTCACGTCCTCGCTGAACCTCGACTCCGTGCTGCAGACCATCATGGACAAGATGGCGGAGTACTTCCGCCCCGACACCTGGTCGCTGCTCATGGTGGACGAGACCAAGGACGAGCTCTACTTCGCCATCGCCGTCGGCGAGGCCGCCGAGACCCTGAAGACCATCCGCCTGAAGGTGGGCGAGGGCATCGCCGGCTGGGTCGCCCGGCACGGGGAATCGCTTATCGTCCCCGACGTGTACACCGATCCGCGCTTCGCCAAGCGCATCGACGAGATGACCAAGTGGCAGACCCGCTCCATCATCTGCGTCCCGCTCAAGTCGAAGCAGCGCGTCCTGGGCGTCATCCAGCTCATCAACTGCGCCGTCGAGAGCTTCGTGCAGAATGAGATGTTCTTCCTGCACGCGCTGTGCGATTACGCCGCCATCGCCATCGACAACGCCCGCGCCGTCGAAAAGATCCAGGAACTCACCATCACCGACGATTGCACCGGCCTGTACAACGCCCGCCACTTGTACAAGACGCTGGAAGCCGAGGTCTACCGCTCGGCGCGTTTCGGCTACGAGTTCAGCGTGGTGTTCATCGACCTCGACCACTTCAAGCAGGTGAACGACACCCACGGCCACCTGGCCGGCAGCAAGCTGCTGAACGAGATCGGCTTCACCATCAAGAGCCACCTGCGCTTGATCGACTACGCCTTCCGCTACGGCGGCGACGAGTTCGTCATCCTGCTGCCCCAAACCACCAAGGACGCCGCCCTGGTGGTGGCCAAGCGCCTGCGCGAAGTCTTCCGCGCCAGCTCCTTCCTCAAGGACGACAATCTCTGTTTGAACGTGCGCGCCAGCATCGGCATC
>CAYTPH010000132.1:0-7752 GCA_964439635.1 uncultured Terriglobales bacterium | reverse complement strand
CAGCGGCGGCAGGTCGATCTGGACGACGTGCAGACGGTAGTACAGGTCCGGCCGGAACGTGCCCGCCTCCACCAGCTTTTCCAGACTCTTGTTGGTGGCCGCGATGCACCGGAAGTCGACGCGAACCGTCTGCGTGCCGCCCACCCGCACGATTTCGCGCTCCTGGAGCACGCGCAGCAGGTCGGTCTGCGTCTTCAGGCTGATGTCGCCGATCTCGTCGAGGAAGACGGTGCCGCCCTCGGCGATCTCGAACTTGCCCTTCTTGCGGTACTGCGCCCCGGTGAAGGCGCCCTTCTCGTGGCCGAAGAGCTCGGATTCCAGCAGCGTCTCGGTGAGGGCGCCGCAGTGGATGACCACCAGCGGGTTGAAGCGCCGCGGGCTGGCGGCGTGGATGGCGCGCGCCACCAGCTCCTTGCCGGTGCCGCTCTCTCCGGTGATGAGCACGGTGGCGTCGGTGGGGCCGACGGTCTCGATGGCGTCGAAGACCTTCTTCATGGCCGCCGACTGCCCCACCATCTCCGGCGGGCGCATCACCTCGCCCACCGTCTCCTTCAGCCTGGCCGCCTCCTTCTCCGCCCGGCGGTGCGCCAGCGCGTTGCGCACCACATGCGCGATATCGTCCGGATCGACCGGCTTGGTGCAGTAGTCGTAGGCGCCGTTCTTGAGGGCCTGGACGGCGGTCTCGACGGAGGCGTAGCCGGTCATGATGATGACGATGAGCTCGGGGTCGATGTCGTGGAGGCGGCGCTGGAGCTCGATGCCGTCGGTGCCGGGCATCTTGATGTCGACCAGGGCGAGGTCCCAGCGGCGCTCGGCGAGGCGGGTGAGGGCCTCGCGGGCGCTCTCGGCGGTGCCCACGTCGTAGCCTTCCTCGCGGAACCACTTGCCCAGGGAGTCGTGGACGATGGGCTCGTCGTCGACGATGAGGAGTTTGCCTTTGTCGATCATAGCGGTCACCTCTTGGAAAGCAGGGGTTGCGCCGCCGGGGCGGCGGCGTTCCGGTCAGGCGGTTGCGCCGAGCGGCCATCGACCGGAAGAGTGATGGTGAAGGTGGTGCCCCGGCCGGGCTCGGACTTCAGGTCAATGCGCCCCAGGTGGCGCTCGACGATGTTCTTGCTGATGGCCAGCCCCAGGCCGACGCCGTGGCTGCCCTTGCTGCCCTCCTTGGTGGTGAAGAAGGGCTCGAAGAGGTGGGGCGCGATCTCGGCGGGGATGCCGACGCCGTCGTCCTGCACCTGGAGAATGATCTCGCCGCCGCCGGGCGCGGGACTGGTGCGCAGCCCGAGGTTGCCGCCGCGAGGCATGGCCTCGACGGCGTTGATGACCAGGGCGAGGACGAGCTGCTCGATCTGGGCGGCATCGCAATAGATGGCGGGGAGGGCGGGAGAGAGCTCGGGGTGCACGGCGATGTTGCCCAGGTCGGCGCGGTGCTGGACCAGCATGAGGCAGCGCTGCACGATCTGGTTGAGGTCGGTCCAGGCGGGGTTGAGCGAGGTGGTGCGGGAGAAGGTGAGCAGGTTGCGGACGATGTCGCCGCAGCGGCGGCTCTCCGACTCGATGAGGTCGAGGGAGGAGCGCGCATCGGAGCGCCTTTCGTCGGTCCAGTCGCCGCGTTCCAGCCACTTCTTCAGGAGCTTGGAGTAGGTGAGGATGCCGGCCAGGGGGTTGTTGATCTCGTGGGCGACGGTGGCGGCCAGCTTGCCGATGGAGGCCATCTTCTCCACCTGGAGCATCTGGTCGGTGGCCAGCTTGAGCTCGCGGCTCTTTTCCTCGACGCGTTGCTCGAGGGTGCGGGCCCAGGCGGTGACCTCCTCGCGGGCGTCGGCGACCTCGCGGCTCATGCGGTTGAAGGAGGTAGCCAACTCGCCCAGCTCGTCGGTGGAGAAGAAGTCGATCTGGTAGCCAAGGTCACCGCGGGCCAGGCGGTCGGTGCCACTTTTGAGCTTCTTCACCGGGATGTGCACCAGCCGCCAGACGAAGAGCCCGCAGAGGAGCGAGATGATGACCACGGCCAGGGCGGTGTAGGCCAGCATGCGCAGGCTGCCCTGCTTCACCCCGGCGTCGGCATGCTTCAGGGAAAGGTTGGTGTCGAGGACGCCGAGGATCTTCTGCTCCGGGGGATGGAAGTGGCAGGCGGCGTTGGAGCAGGAGGGCTGGTTCTCGATGGGGTTGATGATGCCGAGGACGCGGTAGCCGTTGGGCTGGTAGATGCGGAAGCGGTCGGGACGGTCGAGGCGGACGAGGGGCTGCTCCTGGGCGTGGCAGCCG
This sequence comes from uncultured Terriglobales bacterium, assembly GCA_964439635.1. Taxonomy (GTDB): domain Bacteria; phylum Acidobacteriota; class Terriglobia; order Terriglobales; family Acidobacteriaceae; genus CAYTPH01. The sequence goes on along the minus strand of CAYTPH010000132.1, from coordinate 5,484 downwards.
TAGCAGGCCTCGGCGGACTTGTCGATGAGGCGGCCGACCTCGGCGGGCTCGGTGGAGTAGCTGACGCGACCCTCCTGGTTGATGATGCGGATGCGCTCGATACCGGGCTCGTGGCCGACGGTCTGGATCATGGTGTAAAGCGCCTCGCGGTCGTTGCGCAGCATGTGGTACTGGGCGCTGCGCTTGATGACGTCGCTGGCGCGCTCGGCGGCGACCAGGGTGTCGGCTTCCAGATCGTGGCGGTGCTGGGTGATGTTGAGATAGCCCAGCACGAAGAAGACGTAGATAAGGGAGGCGAGCAACAGCACCATCAGCTTGGCACTGACACTGCGGCTGATGCGGCCGAGCCGGCCCTGCCCGCCGCGGATGCTCTCGCGGTGCGCCGGGCCGGGCTCGGGTTGCGCGGTGTTAGACACGTCAGTCTCCGGGAGCGGGCTGGGGCACGGTCGAAGCGGCGAGCGCCACCGGCCCGGGGGCGTGTTCCTCTTTCTCCTCCGGGAAGATGGGCAGGTACTTGGCGGCCATGCCGAAGAGGAAGAAGCCGGCGGCGACGATGGCGCCGGTGACCGCCATCTCCGTCCACTTGGGGACGTAGTGGAAGCCGGCGGCGCCCTCCAGGCCGGTGATGCTGACGTTCAGCCGGTTGGTGATGAAGCCCAGCACGGTGAGCACCGAGGCCAGGTACAGGCCGCCGGGACTGTTGCGTACCCGCTTCTGCAGCAGCAGAACGATGGGCAGCAGCAGGCCCAGGACGATCTCCAGCAGGAAGAGCCAGGTCTCATAGCGGGGCACGAGGACGAGCTTGAGCACGCCGCGGTGGAAGAGGTCCTGGAACTTGAGCACGGCATAGACCATGAGCACCACCACCAGCACGCGGGAGAGCTCGGAGAGCAGGGGGAGTTCGAGCTGGCGGCGGAAGTACTTGGCGCTCATGCTGGATTCGAAGATGGTCATGGCCAGGCCGACGGCGATGGCGGAGATGAAGAAGAAGACCGGCAGCAGCGGGCTGTACCAGAAGGGATACAGCTTGTTGGGCATGATGAGGTACAGGGTGCCCAGCGAGGACTGGTGCAGGGTGGAAAGGATGCAGCCGAAGATGACCAGGGGTACGGAGATGGCGTGGATGATGCGCAGGGCGCGCGGCATGCGCAGCTTCTCGAAGACGATGGGGGAGAACTCCAGCGCCAGCACGGTGGTGTAGAGCATCACGCACCAGGCCACCTCGAACATCACCGAGCGCGGGTTGTGCATGATGGTGGCGTGCCAGATGCGGTAGTAGCGGCCGAGGTCGTACATCAGGGCCACGGAGACGAGGACGTATCCGAGGAATGCGGTAAGAACGGTGGGGCGGATGATGGGCTTCCAGCGCTCGATGTTGAAGATGTGGACGGCGCCCATGAGGGTGAACCCGCCGGCGGCCAGCATGACGCCGCAAAGGACGTCGAAGCCGACCCAGATGCCCCAGGGGAAATCGTCGCTGAGGTTGGTGGAGGCGCCCAGGCCCTGGGTGAAGCGGACCACGGTGGCGTAAGCGCCGGCGGCCATGAGGAACAGGAAGACCACCTTCCAGAGAGTGAACTTCATCAGCTTCTGCTTCATGGCTACTTGTCCTCCTGGTGTTTTTCGGCGGCTTCGGCCGCGGCCACGCCCTCGCGGCGGTGGGTGATCCACCAGATCCCGCCCAGGGCGACGCTGCCCAGCCCGACCAGGTCGGGGATGCGGGAGAGGACGCGGAAGGTGAACATGGGAAGCGGCTCGTGCACCAGGTCGGTGCGGAAGCCGAACTCCTCGAAGGGCACGGAGCTGAGCATGAGGACGCTGGTGCCGCCGACGTCGTCGAGGCCGTAGATGCGCTTGACATAGTTGCCGGGGTTCTCGCGAATACGTTTCTGGGCCTCGGAGATGAGCTCATCACGCTCGCCCATGATGGTGGCGGCGGTGGGACAGACCTCGGTGCAGGCGGTGACGCCGCCGGCGAGGACGCGGTCGGCGCACATGTCGCACTTCTTGACCGCGGGCAGGGCCTTGGACCACTCGTACTTGGGGACACCGAAGGGGCAGGCGGCCATGCAGTAGCGGCAGCCCATGCAGCGGGATTCCTCGTAGATCACCGGACCCTGGGGGGTCTTGCGCAGGGCGGCCACGGGGCAGACGGAGGCGCAGCTGGGATCTTCGCAGTTCATGCACATGCGGCGCATGAACTTGTCGTTGCGGCTGAGGACGACGGTGAACTTGTGCGCCGACTGCTTCTGCTCGGCGGCAATGGCGTCGTCGTAGGGGAGCTGGTTGCGCTCGGCGCAGGCCTGCTCGCAGGCCTTACAGCCGATACAGAGGGTTGCGTCGTAGAGGACAGCCTTACTCATGATTCTCCTCCGCTCAGACCACCAACCAGAGGAAGGGCAATCGCCGTGCCGGAGGCGGGGTCTGATGCAAAATTGAACGGGTCTAAGTGGTTGAGATTCAAGGGGATGCGGGAGTACACAAACTGGAGTACACGCTCCTGAGACTGTCGGCCAAACGCTGAGAACTGCAACACAGAATGCGGGTGATGCACCGCAGTGGAGAAGTTCAGCAGCAGAAGAACGGAGTGCGGACTCCGGTTTGGGTCGGAATCCGCACTCTGGGATGACGCCAGGAGGTGCATTGGCAGGTTCAGCTGAGGAAGAACTCGCGGGCGACCTTCTGCCACTGGTCGTCGCGGATGTTGGTGGTCAGATCGTCGAGGGCCCGACCGCCGTCCTGGGCGACCGCGCCAGCGGGCATGGGCAGCTGCTTGGTGAGGCGGTAGGCGGCTTCCTGCATCCACCAGCGGGCCAGTTCCCCGCTGAGCAGGTTGCGGAAGTTGAGCTTGCTGTCGGGAGCTTCGACGGCGACCAGCCAGCCCTCGCCGTAGGGATCGCGGCGAGCCAGCTCGGGGTCGGCGGCAGCAGCTTCGTTGATCTCGGTGACCACGCCTTCGACCGGGGAGACCATGTCCACGGCAACACCGTTGCGGTGGATGGTCCAGATCTTCTGGCCCTGGCGCACCCACTGTCCGCGCTGCGGCAGAGCGATCTTCTCCAGCTTACCGATCACCCGGGCGGCGAAATCGTCCAGGCCGGTGCGGACCAGCTTGGGGCCTTCACTCTGGGCCCAGGTGTGGCCGGGATGGAAGCGCAGGCTCTCCGGCAGCAGGAAGCCGGCAATGATGTTGGGCAGCGAGCGCGGCATGGCCGGAGCCTTGGCGGGCTGCGCCACCACCACCTGCATGCGATGACGGCTGTAGAAGTAGTCGATGGCGAGGAAGAGGACGAAAGTCGCGAGTACGAGAATGACGGTCATAAAGCGCCTCCTGGCTGGCCGTTCACTGCGGCCGCAGCCACTCAGAGAGAAGGCACGCACGATGCCGTAATGCCAAGGCGGCGATTCGCTCCCGGCGGCAGGATGGAACAGTTTGAATGTGAAGAACTTACGACCGAGTGCTGCGGCGGAATGGGCACACTGGTATGGAAATCCTGGGCGGGCCGTCGCTGAACATCACAACGGGAAGAAGTTTCCAGTGCGCTCAACACAATCTGGAGCGCGCTTATGGATCAAGAAGATAGGAACCCCACCAGGTCAGTTGAAAAAGACAACTGCCGATGCTGCGAAACTGAACGGTACAAAGAATGAACTAATCTTGGTAATCGTCGCTGCGAAAACATGCATCTGATTTGTCAGAGCTACGCTGAAGAGTCGAGCGAGGGGTCACTCCAGAAAGTGACCAGACTCACTGGAGTTTGGCACGCCAATCGCTGACTATTTCAGCAGAGGCGGCCATCATGAGGCCAAATCTGGAGTGGACTCATAAGTCGGCAATCTCCTAGGAGGATGAGAATGAAGAAGTTGGCAATCTTAGTGATCGCGATGGCGGTAGGGTTGATGCTGGTGCCGAAACCCATGTTTGCGGCAGATGGCGCAGGAACGTTCGCGGCCAAGTGCGCGGCCTGTCACGGGGCTGATGGCGCGGGCAAGATGAAGGGCACCCCCAACATGACCACGGCGGAGTTCCAGAAGAAGTCGGACGCCGACCTGGCGAACTACATCAAGACCGGGAACGGCAAGGCCATGCATGCCTTCGAGAAGAAGGGCGTGGACGAGGCCACCACCAAAGCGCTGGTGGAGTACATCCGGACGCTGAAGAAGTAGCCCGCAAGCCCTCCCAATGCCCCTCCGGCAAACCGCCGGAGGGGTTTTCCTTTTGGTCCCACGTCACAGCTGCTTGTGACGAACCGAAACCAAAGCACTGGCGGCGAGTTAGAGAGGGATGGAAGGCATTCCCACAGGAGGACAGCAATGATGAGACGATGGCTGATGGTGGCCGGGATGCTGCTGCTGAGCGTGCCGCTGGTGCTCGCCCAGGGGCGGCCGGGCGGTGGTGGAGGTAGGCCGGGAGGCGGCGGAATGGGCGGCGGCCCGCAGGTGGGCAGCGGGGGCCAGGGCCACGGGCAAGGAGGGGGGAGGCAGGACCGTGACCGCATGCGAGACCGCGACCGGCTGCGCACCCACGTGACCGACCAGCAGCGCGACCGGGCGCGTGAGTGCACGCAGACGGCGGAGCGGCTACGGCAGCACGCGCGGGAGATGAGGCAGCTGGCGGGCGGCGCCGGGCTGAACCGCGAGGAGGGGTTGCGCCTGCGGCAACAGATCCGCAACGAGCTGCGCACGATGGAGCAGGAGCGGGCGCGCCTGCAGGAGAGCCTCGTTGCCGAGCAGCGGGCGGCCGTCCAGGAGCAGGCGCGGGAGGCCGAACGCAACCAGGAGCGGGCGGAGGCCGCCCTGGAGGCGCTGGACTTCGAGCTGGAGCAGGCGGAGATGAACCAGGAGCAGGTGCGCGAGCAGGCGCGCAAGCTGGAGCAGGCCGCCAAGGAGCTCCAGAAACAAGAGCGCGAGATGGCCCAAGAGCTGGGTCTGCAATAAGTGAGGACGAGCAGGGCACGTCCTCAGGACCCCGGCGGCCGCGCCGGGTGAGGTTAGCAGAAGACGAAAAGCCCGCGCGGGTGCGCGCGGGCTAGTTTCTTTCTCGGCCCTGCGGGCCGACGCCGCGGGTCGAAGACCCACGGCCACACGTTCACTCTGCCAAGTTTTCGGGCCACTTGGGGCCGGCGGAGGTGGCGACGGGCTCCGGGGTGGGGGGAGCCAGGGGCGCGCCCTCGTCCTCGAAGATCTCGTAGCTGGAAGACACCTTGGCGGTGGTCTTCAGCATGGCCTCGACCGAGCAGTACTTCTCGTCGGAGATGCGGATGGCCTCTTCGACCGCGGCCGGGTCAAGATTGTGCCCAGTGACCAGGTGATGGACACGGACCTGGGTAAAGACCTGGGGGGGACGGTCGGCCTGGTCGGCCTCGACCCGGACTTCGTAGCCGGTGACCTGCTGGTGGCGCTTGAAGCGGAGGAAGGTGATGACGTCGAAGGCGGTGCAGCCGGCGAGGGCGACGGCGACCAGTTCGATGGGCTTGGGCCCGG
>CAYTPH010000131.1:0-7932 GCA_964439635.1 uncultured Terriglobales bacterium | reverse complement strand
CGCGCTTCCATGGCATGGAAGAGGTCGTCGGTTCGATCCCGACCAGGTCCACCAATCTTCTCTTAGCCGTCACGACCACGCTTTGATTACATCTTAGCCCACCACCACGACCACGATCTGATTGCAGCCCGCTCCGGGATTGAAGTCCACCCGCACCGATGTGCTCATGGGGAACTGCGAGAGCGCGTTGCCGCAGAAGGTCAGGTTCTGCGACGCCGATCCGTTGAACAGGGTGACCACCGTCACCCGGGTGAAGCCGCCGCCGACCACCACGCTCGACAGGCTGGTCGAGGTGACCGTGCCGCTGACCACCACGATGCGGCTGTGGCCGTCCTCGAAGTCGCCGCTGGCCACGAACCCGCCGCAGCCCGCCTGAAGCAGCGAGAACGCGAGAACCCACGCGAGCAGAGGGCGCATGGCGCACCTCCTGGACCCTTAGATTGTAGCGCTACGGGCGGATCTCGATAGGGGTGCCGTCGTCTACCATCGCCCAGATCTCGTCCATCTCCTCGTTGGTGACGGCGATGCAGCCGTCGGTCCAGTCGTGAAGACGATGTGCACTGCCGATCCAGCCTTGACCGTTGGGGAGTCCGTGGAGGAAGAGGTCCCCGCCAGGTTTCACGCCGAGTCGGCGTGCTCGCTCCCGGTCGGCCTTGTTGGGGTAGCTGATGTGGATTGACCTGTAAAACTGGCTCTTGGGGTTCCGGAAATCGAGGACGTAGTGCCCTTCAGGAGTCTTGCGGTCGCCTTGCTTCTCCTTGGGCCCCTGCGGCGAGCGGCCCAGCGCGACCTTGTACTTCTTCAGTACTTTGTCGCCGCGGAGGAGCTGCATCTCTCGGTTCTTCTTAAGGACTAGAACCTTGTCCGCTTTCGCAATCGATTCGGCAGCAAGCGCGCTGATTGCCATAGCTACGCCGAGAATCAGCAAACAGATGGCGCGGCTCACGGCGGGATTATACGGTGAGATTTGCCTCGTCGTGGAAGCCCCCGCCTTGAGGCGGGGGCTAGGGAGTGCGTGAGATGCAACGGCTTTAGCCGCGGTGAATCAGCGGATGGCGGCGACGGTCGTGCGTTCCGCCTCGACCGCTACGCCGTCGCGATACGTGACCACGTTGCCCGATATCGCTGGCACGCGCTCCCCCGGCACCACGATGCCCACCAGGTTCAGCGGGTCGGCGGCCGAGACCGTGACGGTCTCGCCGGTGTTCTGGATGGTGCGCATCATGCGCACCGACTCGACTGCGACCGGCAGGGCGAACTGCTCGCCCAGGAATCCGGAGACGAAGCGGCCGCCGCGCACCTCGCCGCGGTCTTCCAGCCGGCGGAAGGCGATGAGCAGCTCCCGCCACTTGGGCGCCACCGATTCCCGCGCCAGCAGGTCGCGGAAGACCACGCCGTAGCGGCTCAGCAGCATGCGGCAGGTGGCCTCGGCGGCCCGGTTACGCTCCACCGCCTCGCCGGCGTAGAGCAGCGACCAGCGTCCCGCCGAGTGCCGCGGGCGGGCGGTGCGCTGTGTGCCTTGGCCGGTGCGGCGCTTGGGGTCGATGAGGGCGCGGAGGTTGTCGAAGCCGTCGGCGGTGATCAGGCCGGCGGCCACCAGCTCCCACAGTCCGGTCTCGACCTCCGACTTCAGCATGCCCGTGCCGCGCACGATGTCGGCGAAGAACGAGGCCCCGCGCTGACGCAGGAAGTTCAGCACGTCGCGGGCGCCGTGCGAGAGGCCGCGGATGTCGTCGTGCGATTCATGTCGCGGTAGCATCCAGTCGGCTTCTTCGCGGACGAAGAAGGTGATGGGCGCAACCGAGGTCGGCACCACGCGGCGTACGCTCTTGCCCGATTCTTCCAGCGTGGCCGGATGCGGCGACAGCCGGCCCCAGCCCACCGCGCCGGTCAGGCAGAGCGTGTCCAGCACTGCCGGATCGTACTCGGCGACGCGGCGTGCCAGCACCTGGCGCTCCCAGGCGTTGGCCGGGATCTCGAAGCCCTGGAGCTGGCGGAGAACCTCCAGGACGCCGCGCTCGCCGCGCATCTGCGCTCCCGGCGCGACGTGCTGCCAGCGCAGCAGCCAGCGCATGAACTGCGCCGCCGTCACCGGCTCGATCTGCTTGCGCAGCGTGCCCAGCGTCAGGCGATGGATGCGGGCCAGCAAACGCCGCTCGCACCATTCGGTCTCGTCCTCTGAGGTGTTGCCCACAAACTTACCGCGCAGGATAGTTCCTGCCGCTTCCATCCGCAGCAGAGCTTTCTCGATCTCATTCGGAGGCAGTCCGAGGATCTCGCCGACCTCCCGCGCGGTGGTCGGGCCCAGATGCTGCATCCAGCCGGTGACCATGGCCAGCAGCGCGTCGTCGCTCGACGGCGTCTCGCCCGCGACGTCTGGCGGCTGCGGCTCGAACTCGGCGGAAGGGAAGACTTGGAGGAAAGCCTTGGCCCGCTCCGTCGCTACCCAGAATGTCCGGCCTGCTGCCTGCGCCCGCGCCGCCCGCCGGTCGCGCACCAGCGCCTCGAAGTAGTTACCCCAATCTTCGACCGCTTGTGTGGGGATGGCCGTCTCGGCCGTCCCTACGGACCGCTGGAAATCTTCCGGCAGCGCCACCAGGGTCTGCAACGCGTCGTGCAGCTCGTCGGCATCGCGCACCTCCGGCCAGGCATCGCCCTGGACCTCGGCGATAGCCGCCGGATCCAGCTTCCCGACCTCCTCCAGCACGCTCTCTGGCAGTACCCGGCGCAGCTCCACCGCGCGCGCCCGCCGCTCTTCCAGCGGCGCGTCGTCCAAGTAGGCGTAGGGGTTGGCGTTCAGCAGCTCGTGCGAGAACACCGACGGCACCGGCGTATCCACCGCCAGGAACTTGATGGTGCCGTCAGTCAGCCCGGTCAGCACACGCTTCAGGCCCTCGATGTCCATGGCCTCGTGCAGGCAGTCCTTCATGACCTCACGTACCAGCGGGTGGTCGGGGACCTCGATGTCGCCCTCGATGTTCTCGAAGCACGCGGCCACCTGGGGGAAGACCGACGCCAGCAGGTCGTCGGCGCGCATCCGCTGGATCTGCGGCGGCACCTTCTTGCCGCCCTGGAAGCGCAGCAAGGCCAGGGCGCGGTTGGCGTCCCAGCGCCAGCGGGTGCCGAAGATGGGCGAGCCGGTCAGCACCGCCTGCTCCAGCACCGGCTGCACCGTCTCCGCGCTCAGGAACTGGAAGACATCGGCCAGCGGGAAGCTGTGCTGCTCGGCCAGCGCGATGTTCAGTCCATCGTCGGTGGCGGCCGCCTGCAATTCGAAGTTGAACGACCGGCAGAAACGCTTGCGCAGCGACAGTCCCCAGGCCTTGTTGATGCGTCCGCCGAAGGGCGCATGGATGACCAGCTGCATCCCGCCGCCTTCGTCGAAGAAGCGCTCGGCGACCACCTGCTGCTGCGTGGGGACACCGCCCAGCACGGCGCGGCCCATCACCACGTACTCCACCGCCTGCTCGGCGCCGTCCACATCGAGCCCGCACTCCCGCCCCAGCCACTCGATGGCCTTGGCTACCTCGGGGTGGTCGCGGTCCACGAATCCGGGCACGACGTTGGGCACGGCGTCGCTGATCTTCTGTCGCAGCTCGGAGACGTGCCACGACAGCTCCTCGGTCCGCGCCGGCGCTTCGCCGCGCCAGAAGGGGATGTTGGGCGGCGCGCCATGCGCATCTTCCACCAGGACGCGCCCCGAGGCCTCGATGCGCCGGATGCGCCAGGAGGTGTTGCCCAGCAGGAAGATGTCGCCGGCCAGCGATTCGACTGCGAAGTCCTCGTCCACGGTGCCGACGTTCACGCCCTCGGGCTCGGCGACGACCGTGTACAGCGCCGTCTCCGGGATAGCGCCGCCGGAGGTGATGGCCGTCATGCGCGCCCCGCGACGCGCCCGCAGGCGGCCGTTCACCTTGTCGCGATAGAGATACGCGCCGTACCGCCCGCGCCGTGCGGCAATCCCCTCCGACAGCATTTCCAGGATGGCCTCGAACTCGGTCCGCGACAGGTCACGATACGGGTACGCCCGCCGCACCAGCACGAACAGGTCGTCCTCGCGCCACTCCTCGGGAGCGCAGGTGGCCACGATCTGCTGCGCCAGTACGTCCAGCGGCTGGTCGGGGATGATGAGCCGGTCAAGGTCACCTTGATTGATGGCCCGCACCAGCGCCGCGCATTCCAGCAGCTCGTCGCGGGTCATGGCGAAGATGCGGCCCTTGGGGACGGCGCCACGCCAGTGTCCGGCGCGGCCTACGCGTTGCAGCATGACCGCGATGGAGCGCGGCGAGCTGATGTGCACCGCCAGGTCCACCGTGCCTACGTCGATGCCCAGCTCCAGCGACGCCGTGGCCACCAGCGCCCGAACCTCGCCCTTCTTCAGCCGGTTCTCGGCGGCCAACCGGATCTTGCGCGCCAGCGAGCCGTGGTGCGAGGCCACCGCGTCTTCTCCCAGCCGCTCGCGCAGGTGGTGCGCCATGCGCTCCGCCAGCCGCCGCGTGTTCACGAACACCAGCGTGGAGCGGTGCTCCTTCACCAGCTCGGCGATACGGTCGTAGACCTCGTCCCACATCTCGTTCGAGGCTACGGGGCCGAGCTCGCTCCTGGGGACTTCGATCGCCAGGTCGAGGTGCCGCCTGTGTCCGATGTTGACGATGGCGGGGTCAGGCCGCCCGGCGCCGGTCAGGAAATGCGCAACGGTCTCGATGGGCTTCTGCGTGGCGGAAAGCCCGATGCGCACCGGCGGCTTCTTCGAAAGTGCGTCCAGTCGCTCGATCGAAAGCGTCAGGTGGGCGCCGCGTTTGTCGTCGGCGACGGCGTGGATCTCGTCTACGATCAGCGTCTCCACGTCCGTCAGGATCTTGCGGCTGCCGTCGGCGGTCAGCAGGATGTAGAGCGATTCCGGCGTGGTCACCAGAATGTGCGGCGGCCGCCGCAGCATGGCGCGGCGCTCGTGCATGAGGGTGTCGCCGGTGCGGACGGCGGTGCGTATTTCCGGCATCAGCAGCCCGCGCTCGCCCGTCAGTTGCAGGATCTCGGCCAGCGGGCCCTCCAGGTTCTTCTGGATGTCGTTGCCCAGCGCCTTCAGCGGCGAGACGTAGAGCACCTCGGTGCGGTCTTGCAGGTCGCCGGCCAGCGCCTTGCGCACCAGCCGGTCGATGCAGATGAGGAAGGCCGACAGCGTCTTGCCGGAACCGGTGGGGGCGGAGATCAGCGTTGTCCGGCCGGCGAGGATGTGCGGCCAGCCTTCGATCTGAGGCTCGGTCGGCGTGCCGAAGCGCCGCTCGAACCACTCCCGGACGATCGGATGGGCCCACCCCAACGAAGACATTCCCGGGATTCTAGCCGCTTCTTGGTTCTTTCGCAAATTGTTCGCCCACGGGAAGTCGGAGATTTCAGATTTGAGATTTCAGATTTGCGCTTCCTGCTGTTGAGCACATTTTGAAATCTGACATCTGAAATCTGAAATCGTAGAATCCAGCCGATGGCATTGGCCCTCAAAGACATCGTCCGTTGTCCGAAGTGCGGCGGACAGGACATCGTCTACTCCTGCGAGCCCAAGTGCTGCTTCAACCACGTCTGCGCCGACTGCCGCTCCACCTTCGAGATCAACACCGAGAAGACCGGCCGCTCCGACCTCGCCACCGCGCTGGAAGCCACCGAGCCCGACTCTTCCGACCCCACCACCGCGTGCGCCAGTTGCGAGAGCCTGCGCGTGGCGGTGCTGAGCACCTCGGCCGCCGAGACCCTCCTGCTCTGCGCCAAGTGCCGCGCCATCTCGCGCCTCGTCATCGAGAACTTTGTGGCCGCCGACCTCTGAATCCACCGCCGAGGACGCCAAGACCGCCAAGGTCTTCTCAATCGTCCTCTCGGCGTGCTCGGCGCTCTCGGCGGGGAATATTCGACTGTTACAATCCCGCTCATGTCCAAGGCTCGCGCCAAGAAGATCAAGCTCATCCTGTTCGATGTCGACGGTGTGATGACCGACGGCAGGATCTATTTCTTTCCCGCGCCTTCGGGCGCGCAGCAGGCGACCAGCGCCGCTGCCGCGCAGAAGGCCGATGCCGGCGGATACGCCATCTCCAGCGATGCCTATGTCGAGGCCAAGGGCTTCCACGCCCACGACGGCACCGCCATCTCGCTCGCCCGGCTGGGCGGACTGAAGACCGGCGTCATTACCAAGCGCATCTCCGAGACCGTGCGCCTGCGCGCCCGCGACCTGCGGGTGGACCACGTCTACCAGGGCCAGGCCGATAAGCTTGCCGCCCTGCGCGAGATCCTGGAGAAGGAGAGACTCACCGAGGCCGAAGCGGCCTATGTGGGAGACGACATCATCGACCTGCCGGTCATGCGCCGCTGCGGCCTGGCCATCGCCGTGGCCAACGCCCGCGAAGAGGTGAAGGACGAGTCCCACTTCATCACCGACCACCGCGGCGGCGAGGGCGCCGTCCGCGACGCCGTGGAATTCGTCCTCCGAGCACAAGGCAAACTGGATGCAGTAGTGAAGAAATACCTGACTGGGCGCGCTCCTGCCAGCTAGTCTTTGCGGTCGGTCAGCACTGGGCTTTGCTCCGTGCCCGTGGGCTTGGCCGGTTCGGGCTTCCAGGCTGTGGGATTCGCGGGCGCATTGGGATCCACGCCGAAATCCCACACGTAAAGGTTCATCTCTTTTTCCGTCAACATCTCGACGATGGCGTACTCGCCTGCCGTCAACGGCCCGGCGGGGGTGATCTTGACCCAGCCTCCGCCCATGGGCTGCGCCGCAGCCTCCAGGAAGGTCTGCTCCTGCTTCACCCGCCCGGTGAGGGCGATCTTCAGGTTGCCGACCTCGCGGCTGTTCTTCTTGCGCTTCATGCGGACGATGCGGAAGCGCTGCGCGTCCGTCACGCGCGGTTCATCCGGCTCCTCCGCCAGAGCGTCGTCCGGCTCCACATTCACGTAGAGCGTGGGATTCAGCGTATGCGACTGCACCCGCGCCCGCAGCCCCTTCAGCACGATGCTTTGCTTGGCTGAGGCGAAAGGATTGATGGCTGCCCGCAGGATGTTCTTGCCGGTGTTCTTCTCCACTTCGCTGCCGCTCTGCACCAGTTTCACCGCTTGCGGCTGCCCCTGGAAGTAGTCCAGCAGGAAGACGCCTCCCGTCGCCGGCAGCTGCACTCCGGGCGCGACCATCGGCGCACGCGCCTCGCGCTCCTTGCGTTCGGCCTCGAGTTCCGCGGCGACGGCGCGGGTGTCCTCATCCAGCTTGCGCTCGGCCCGGTCCTTCTCCCACTTCTCGGTAGCCTCCCAGTCGATCAACGACTTGGGAATCTCCTCCCACTCGTAGCGCTCGGCCGAGTAGTAGCGCACCCGCTCGCCCTTGATCTGCCACTCGGTGGCCATCTGGTAGGAGCCGTCCTTCAGGATCAGCCGCTTGGCAGTGCGCTGCGCCGCCGCCGGCCACGCCAGCAGACAAACCACTGCCGTCAGGACCAGGGCCGATGCGGCTTTTCGGCAGGGGGACATGCTGTCCAGTTGGATGCCGGCCCCCCCACTATCGTCCAACAACAGGCAACTGGCAACTGGGAACCGGCAACTTTGACCCACTGGCAGGGCACTCCGATTTCTGCCATAATCAGTCGTGCACCCCAGCATCGCCCAGGCGACCTCCAGCCAATGCCTGGGAGCAGTACCCCTTCAAAACAACCAGAGTGGAGCGTGGGATGGCTAAGTACATCTTCGTCACGGGCGGAGTTGTATCGTCGTTGGGCAAGGGACTGGCAGCGGCCTCCATCGGCTGCCTGCTGGAGGCCCGCGGCCTCAGGGTCAACCTGCAGAAGTTCGATCCCTACCTGAACGTCGACCCGGGCACCATGTCGCCCTTCCAGCACGGCGAGGTCTTCGTCACCGACGACGGCGCCGAGACCGACCTCGACCTCGGCCACTACGAGCGCT
>CAYTPH010000130.1:5724-7960 GCA_964439635.1 uncultured Terriglobales bacterium | reverse complement strand
TGCCTGCGCGGCCGTCGTTGGTTCCTTAGCAGTCGTCCACGGCGCCGAACGGGACGTCGCCGGCGGCCTGTGCGCGAACCGCCTCGCGCAGGGCTTCTTCCATGAAGAGTTCGTCGGTCATGCAGTTGCCAGTTCCCAGTTGTCAGTTGCCAGTTGCCGAGAGGCAGCTGTTCGGCGGTTCCCATTCTACCCGGCGGGGAAAGCGGCTGACGGCCCTCCGCCAGCCTATCGCTTTGCGCCCTCACAGGGCGTCGGGTAGACTACGGACATGAGCGTGGGGAACGTCCTGAGAAAAGTACTGCTGGTGGACCTGCTGAAGGGGCTGTCGCTGACCTTCCGCTACCAGGACCCGAAGGAGATCTACACCGAGCAGTATCCGCTGCAGCGTCCGCAGGTGGCGGAGCGGTACCGGGGTGCGCCGCGGCTGAACGTGAACCCGGACACCAACGAGACTCTGTGCATCGCCTGCGACCTGTGTGCGCTGGCCTGCCCAGAGCACTTGATCGTGGTGTCGAGCGAGCGCAACGAGAAGACCCGGCGCAAGGAGCTCACCAACTTCACCTACGACCTGAGCCGGTGCATGTTCTGCGGGCTGTGCGAGGACGCGTGTCCGACCGACGCGCTGGAGCTGACCCAGGACTTCGAGCTGGCGAATTACTCGCGCGAAGGGATGATCTGGGACCGCAAGGCGCTGGAGCAGGGGCCGGCGCCGACGGTGTACCAGAAATAGTTTCGAGTTTCGAGTTTCAAGAGGGCGCGCGGAAGCGCGCCCTTAACTTTTCGAGCACAGCCGGGGCGGCTGTGCCACAAACCCCTACACCGCGGGCTGCTGCTGGGTCATGCAGTGCAGGGTGCCGAGGCCGAGGACCAGGTCGCCGCAGTAGATGGGGACGATACGGTGGCGGGGCATGAGCGTGGCAAGGGTGTTGAGGGCGGTGCGGTCGGCGGGGTCGTTGAAGGTGGGCACCAGGACCAGGCCATTGGCGATGTAGAAGTTGGCGTAGCTGGCGGGGAGGCGCTGCCCGCGGAAGAAGACCGGGCGGGGCATGGGCAGCTTGACGATGCGGAGCCGGCAACCGCTCTGGTCGGTCATGCGCGAGAGGCAGTGAAAGTTTTCCTTCAAGGGTTGGTGGTTGGCCTCCGCGGGGTCGTCCTCGTAGGCGGTGACGATGGTGCGGGGGCCGACGAAGCGGGCGATGTCGTCGATGTGGCCGTGGGTGTCGTCCCCGACGATGCCGCGCTCCAGCCATAGGACTTTGTCGATGCCGAGGTAGTCGGCGAAGACGCGCTCCAGGTCGGCACGGGAGAGGCCGGGGTTGCGCTGCTGGACGTCCGGGGAGAGCAGGCATTCCTCAGTGGTGAGCAGGAGGCCGCGACCGTTGGTCTCGAGGGCGCCGCCTTCCATCACGACCTGGCATTGGCGGCCGCGGAGGGTGATGGTCGGACGGAGAGGCTCGCCCGTAAGCTGGGCGACGCCCAGGCCGGCGGCTTCGTCTTTTTGCCAGTCGCGGTACTTGGCCCAGGCGTTGAAGCGCCACTTGACCGGACGGACGCCGGAGCGGGAACGGACGAAGGTGGGTAGGAAGTCGCGAGTCCAGCCGCGGTTGGTGGGGATGCGGTGGAAGCGGATGTTTTTCAGGGCGACGTGGGCGGAACGCAGAACCTTGCGGGCGGCGGATTCGTGGGCGGGGTGGTTGACCAGGATATCGACACGCTCGACCTGGGCGACGTGGCGGACGAACTCGGCGTAGACCCAGGGGATGGGCTCGAACTTGCCGGGCCAGTCGGTGGGATTGTGCGGCCAGGCGATCCAGGTGGAGGCATGGGGCTCCCACTCGGCGGGCATACGCCAGTTGCCGGTTGCCAGTTGCCAGTTGCCAGTCCGTGCGGCGGTCACGATCGGTCGAGGAACCTCTCTGTGATGGGGGCGTAAGCGTCGATGCGGCGGTCGCGAAGGAAGGGCCAGTTGCGGCGGACATCCTCCAACTTCTTCATGTCTACCTCACCGACCAGGATCTCTTCCTTATCGTGGGAGGCTTCGGCGATGACGGCGCCGAAGGCGTCGCAGAGGAAGGAGCCGCCCCAGAACTCCAGGCCGGGACCGCCGGCCTGGTTGCCGCGGATGTTGCCGGTCTCGTGGCCGACGCGGTTGACCACGGCGACGTAGACGCCGTTGGCGATGGCGTGGGCGCGCTGGATAGTGCGCCAGGCGTCGTGCTGCTGGCGGCCGAACTCC
>CAYTPH010000130.1:0-5714 GCA_964439635.1 uncultured Terriglobales bacterium | reverse complement strand
TCCGCCTTCTCCGAGGGGTGCCAGCCGCTGGCGTTGGGGTAGAAGAGGACGTGGGCTCCCTGCAGGGCGGTGAGGCGCGCGCCTTCGGGATACCACTGGTCCCAGCAGACCAGGGTACCGATGTTGGCCACGGCGGTCTTGAAGGTCTTGAAGCCGAGGTCCCCGGGGGTGAAGTAGAACTTCTCGTAGTAGAGCGGATCGTCGGGGATGTGCATCTTGCGGTAAAGGCCCTGGAGGGAGCCGTCGGCGTCGAGGACGGCGGCGGTGTTGTGGTAGACGCCGGGGGCGCGCTTCTCGAAGATGCTGGCGATAACCACGGTCTTTGTTTCCCGCGCCACTTGGGAGATGGCCTGGGTGGTGGGCCCGGGGACGGGCTCGGCGAGGTCGAAAAGAGCGGCGTCTTCGCGCTGGCAGAAGTATTGGGTGCGGAAGAGCTCGGGCAGGCAGATGACCTGGGCGCCTTTGCCGGCGGCCTGGCGGACGCGGTCGATGGCCTTGCGCAGGTTGGCGTCGGGGTCGGGGCCGCAGGACATCTGCACCAGGCCGACGCGGAAGTTGGGTTGGGACATAGCTGGCTAGGATAACAGTTGCCAGTCGTCAGTTCCCAGTTGCCAGTCAAAGGACGACCGTGGGCGAGGCGCCGGCGCTACGACTATTCGGCGCTGGGCGCCGACGCCGCGGGTCAGAGACCCGCGGCCACACGAGTCCGATTGACGGGAGCGATTGCGAAGGGATAGTTTCGTGAGTTCAGGTTGTGGGCGCGGAATCATCCTGACGAGGTGACGGTTGAAACACGGCAAGCAGGAAGGGACGGGGATCGAGCGCAAGCTGCACGATCCGGTGGCGGACAAGCTCACGCCGGTGTACCCGCTGGACCTGTCGAAGGTGAAGACGGTCAACGACCTGATCCGAGGCATGGCGGACACGGCGTTCACCGGGCGTCAGCTGGGCGAGGCGGCGGACGTGCTGGAAGCCATGGCGCGGGACAAAGACTGCTTCGTGGTCATGACCCTGGCGGGAGCCATGACCGTGGCCAAGCAGGGGCTGGTGATCGCCGACCTGATCGACCACGGGATGGTGAACGCCATCGTCAGCACCGGGGCGCTGATGGCGCACGGGCTGGTGGAGGCGACCGGGCGCTCGCATTATCGCTACGACCCCAGGATGGATGACGAGGAGCTGTACGAGGCGGGCTACAACCGCGTCTACGACACCCTGGAGCCGGAGAAGAACCTGGACGACGTGGAGGCGGTGGTCTTCGAGGTGCTCAGCCAGTGGGACCCGAAGGAGGTGCTGTGCTCGTACAAGCTGAATGCGGCGCTGGGGAAGTACCTGACGGAGCACGTGAAGGGGCGGGGGATCCTGAAGTCGGCGCACCAGAAGAAGGTGCCGGTGTTCGTGCCCGCCTTCACTGATTCCGAGCTGGGGCTGGACTTTGCGCTGACCAACCGCATCCGGGTGCGCGACGGCAAGCCCAAGCTGCGCTTCGACCCCTTCGAGGACCTGGAGCACTTCGCGGATACGCTGCTGAAGCAGAAGAAGCTGGGCATCTTCACCATCGGCGGCGGGGTGCCGCGGAACTGGGCGCAGCAGTTCGGGCCCTACGTCGAGCTGCGGCACCGGCGAGCGGGGGAGGACGTGCCGCTCAAGCGTTACCACTACGGGCTGCGCATCTGCCCGGAGCCGGTGTACTGGGGCGGGCTGTCAGGGTCGCCCTACAGCGAGGCCATCTCCTGGGGGAAGTTCGTGCCGCCCGCGGAAGGCGGCAAGTTCGGAGAGGTGTTCGTGGACGCGACGGTGGGGCTGCCGATCATCGTAGCGGCGGTGCTGGAGAGGCTGAAAAAATAGTTTCGAGTTTCCAGTTTCGAGTTTCCAGTTGGGAAGGCCTGGTGAAGACCGGGCCTTTGCTTTTGCACACGCGAAAAGCCCAACCCAGAGGGCGCAGAGGAAGACTAGCGCCCTGACGGGCGCGGCCGCAGGTCGGAGACCTGCGGCACACAAGTCAGTCGAAGATGAGGATGGCGGCGGCGATGACGGTGGTCCAGAGGCCGCGCTTGTCGCCCACGGCCGACTGGGTGATGTTCATGGTGCGCACGATCTTGTTGGAGATGCGGTAGATCTCCTTCTTTTCGTCCCAGGAACGGTCGGGGTCGAATTCCACGTCGAGAGTGGTAGCCAGCATCTCGGCGGCGAGTTCCTCGGCGTAGTCGCCGGCCACCTGGTCGGTCTCGCCGTAGCTGTGGTGCTCGGAGAGATAGCCGTAGGTGGAGCGGTCGGCGGGGATGGCCAGTCCGATGGAGCTGGCCACCAGGCGGTGGGGTTCGCGGGTGGAATTCTCGGCGACCACGGCGAATACGACCTCGCCGTGGTGCAGGAACTTCAAGCCTTCCTTGCGGGGAATGAGCTTGCAGTGCGGGGGGAAGATGGACGAGACGCGCACCAGGTTCTGGGAGGCGATGCCGGCGTCGCGCAGCCCCAGCTCGAAGGAGGTCAAGCGCTCCTTGTGCTTGCCCACGCCTTTGGTGAGGAAGATGCGCTTAGGGACCATGTCTTTGCCCAATTCAGGAGCCCTCCCGGCTAGAAGATGTCGCGGAGCGGAACGTCAATAAATAGCACAGCGAGCGGGGCAGCAACAGTAGGCGTGGAAACTTTTTTCTGTGGGAGAAGCAAGAGCTCACCACAAAGGGCACAAAGGGAGCACGAAGGGCACAAAGGAGGCCGAGCGGAGCGCTAGCGCGGCAAGAAGCGCAAAGTGATCGCTACAGTGGCGTTGGCTGGATCGGGCTTGGTGACCGATTGCAGCTTGTAGCGAAGCTGGTATTCGGTCCTTTGCGGCGCCTGCAGGAACAGCATCGTATAAAGGCTGTTGAAGACGTCCCCGGTCCTCATGGTCCAATCGGCCCGGAGCCGCTCGGCGGCTTTGGGATCCAGGCCTTCGATGGTCAGCTCGCCCATGCGGTACTGCGGGCCCTCGGTGACGTGCAAGTTGGCTACGACGGTGCGGTCGGCCTCGTTGAACTGGAGGCGAAGGTCGATGCGGGCAGCCATGTAGCCCTTCGCGCCAAAGGCCTTGGCGATGGCGAGAGCATCCTCCTCCAGTTGCACCTGGTCACAGACCTGGCCGGAGGCCACCTTCAGCGCCTTTGCGAGTTCCTGGCTGGTGTAGGCGCTGTTCCCGTGCCAATGAACCTCCGCCAGCCGGTATTGCATCCCCTGGTCCACGGGGAGTTCCAATTCGATGCTGTTGTCGGCGGGCGGCGTACCCACGAGCCGCGCCTGCGGCTCGCCAAAAGCGGCGCGCAAATATCCGCGTCTATAGAACTCCAGAAGGAGGCTTTTCTCCGCGAAGAGGCTTGCCCGGCTACCGCGATAGCTTTCCTGAAGGAGCGGTTTGACGCGCTCTGAGAGGACTGCCGCAAGATCAGGTGAGGCGCTCGGAAAGCTGACGGCGCGCACGGGGATCGTGATTCCCTCGGCGGTGAACAGAACTGACGTGATGTCCTGGCCGAGGCGCGCCTGGTGGAGGTACCGGACGGAACCTTCGAGGCCGGCGGCTCGCATCTCCGCCGTCATAGCACCGGCGACCATGTCCGCCATGTTCCCGGCTAGAGGGATCTCGCCCCGGAACAGGGGAATGCGCGCGGCGATGCGCTTCAGCAACTCCTCACGAGAGAGCCATACGAAATTGTCGAACACCGCGGGCACGAACTGCTGGAGGTCGCGGACACGGAAATCGACAACGGCGCCGCGTCCGGGTGTGTAGGTGGAGGTCCATGCCACTTCGCTGAACATGCCGCTGGCGGTGAGGCGGTCGGTCGCCTGTTGCACGACCGGATCGCTGATGGTGGTACCCGGCTTGAGCCCGCTGGCGGAAGCGATCTCCTCCTCGGTGAACCGCGAGGAGCCCGAGACCCGCACCTTTACCAGACGGTCGGCCGGTATGGCGGCGGCGGGCGCCGCCACTTCTTTCCCGGCGGCCTTACGGCGAGGCGGCGCCTGCGCAAGAAGCAGGGTTGGAAGAAGCAGGGTCAGAAAGAGAACGAGACTACGCCGCATTGCGACGATTGTATCCGAATCAGCCGAGTTGCTGCTGGGCGGGCTTGAGCTTGACGGCGATGTCGATGAAGGCAAGGGCGGCGCGGGAGAGGGCCTTGTCCTTGCGGAAGACCAGTGCCAGGTCGCGCTTGATCTGGGCGTCGGAGAGGGGAATGGCGGCGAGGGAGCCGGCTTTTACCTCCTCCTGGATGTTGGAGCGGGCGATGACGCCGATGCCGACGTCGGCGGCCACGAAGCGTTTCATCAGCTCGCTGGAGTCGAGCTCCATGCTGACGTTGGGCTTCAGGTGGCGAGCGTCGAGGAGTTGGTCGATCTCGTCGCGGGTGCGGCCCACCTTGGGCAACAGCAGCGGGTATCCGGCGATGTCGGCGACGGTCGCCGCTTTCTTCTTAGCCAGCGGGTGCTTGGGCGGAGTGATGAGCACCAGCTCGTCGCGATGGATGACCACGGCGGTGAGCCGGGTGTCCTGCACGGGCATGGAAACGATGCCGAAGTCCACGGAGTTGTCGATGACCGATTCCAGGATCTTGGCGCGCTCCAGGCGCTTGATGCCGACGCCGACGGCGCCGTACTGCTTCTTGAACTCGGCGAAGACCTCGGGGAGAACGTGGAGGCAGGTGCCCTCGTTGGCGCCGACCACGATCTCGCCGCGGGGGACGCGCTCCATCTCGGCGAGCTGGGTGACGATGGCGCGGCGGGCGGCCACGGCGTCCTCGACGTAGCGCTGGAAGGCTTTGCCGGCCTGGGTGAGCGAGACCTTGCCGCCGGAGCGGTCGAAGAGCTTGGCGCCGAGCTCGTCTTCCAGGGCGCGGATCTGGGCGGAGATGGCCGGCTGCGTGCGGAAACGCTTTTCCGCGGCGCGGGAGAAGCTGGCGTGCTTGGCGACTTCCCAGAAGGTCTCGAGTTGGTCGAAGTCCATAAGTTCTCAGTTGCCGGTTCCTAGTTGCCAGTTCGCGGCCGACACGGCCGCGCCACACAAACAGCAGATCCCTCGCGGTGCTCGGGATGACAATGCTGGCAGGGGGAGTGGCAGCTCTAACTATATGAGACTACGGGCATTCGCGCCACATAAACGGCGGTTATCGCGGCCATAAAAACATTCGATTTCACAAGCAGGCGGGGGGCGGGTAAGTTGAAGTGGTCCTGCGCAGGACGTAGGCCCTCATTCCACTCGACAAGCCAGAGTTTGCGCAAGCGCAGCGGTGCGCGAGGAGGAGTGTTTATGTATTGCCCGTACTGCCAGGTGCATTACTCGCTGGAGGAGCCCTGCTTCTGCCAGCAGCGGTTCCGGTCATCGGTGGAGGTTCCCGAGCGCCCGAAGGAGAGCGGCCTCCTGAAGGCGGCGCTATTCACCCTGTCGCGCAACCATCCGCGCCCGCTGGGGCGCAGAGGAGAACGTAATGGCTGATCCGAAGACGGTGATGGAATTCGTGAAGAAGAACGGGGTGAAGCTGCTGGACCTGCGCTTCACCGACCTGCCGGGGCTGTGGCACCACGTCAGCTACCCCATCTCGCAGTTCAGCGAGGCCTCGTTCGAAGAGGGCTTCGGCATGGACGGGTCCTCGATCCGGGGCTGGGCGGCCATCCACGAGAGCGACATGCTGCTGATCCCCGACCCCAGCTGGTTCATGCTCGACCCCTTCACCGAGGTGCCCACG
>CAYTPH010000129.1:0-7969 GCA_964439635.1 uncultured Terriglobales bacterium | reverse complement strand
CGGCGGGCGCGCCCGCCGCGAGAGCGGTTGCCGCGGGCGCGGCCGTACCCAAGCCGGTGGTCCGCCCGGCGCCGGAGGCACCGCCTTCACCGCGTCCGCTCCGGCGCACGCCGCCGCCACCGCAGCCCTCGTCGAATACGTGGATCTACGTTGTCCTTATTCTGGCGCTGCTGGGCGGCGGAGGCGCTGCCGGATACTTCTTCGTCTACGCGCCGCGGGCCGAGACCGCAGCGCCGGTGGCCGCTCCCACCAGGCCCGTCCCCGAGATAGATCCCGACGAGCGCATCCTAGGGCAGGTGACCCGGGCCCTCTCCAGTTCCGCCGACTACAAGGACGTGAAGATTGCGGTGGAGGAGGGCGTTGTGACCTTGTCGGGGAACGTTCCCAGCCAGTTCAGCGTGGAGATGGCGCAGCGGCTGGCCACCGGCTTCGTGGGCATCCGGGAGATCCGCAACGAGATCGAGGTGGGCGTTCCGGTGCGCCCGGCTCCCAAGCCCGTAGTCACGAAGACGGAACCGGTGGTGAGCCAGCCGCCCGCGGCGGTCGAACCGCCGAGGCGCGCGGCCGCCGCCGACAAGCGCCAGGCCAAGGAACTGGTGGACCGGGGGAACCGGCAGCTGGAGGCGGGCGCGTACGACGCCGCCATCGAGGCCTTCCAGTCGGCGTTGGAACTGGACCGCGGCAGCGCCGAGGCGCGCAGCGGCCTGCGCCGTGCCAAGGAAGCCAAGACGGCGGAAGAAGAGATCCTGCAGGACCGGCAGTAGAAGGAGAGGGCCATGCGCAAAGTGCCTGGTCTGTTCCTGATGGTGGCGGTACTTACGCTGCCAGCGTTCGCCCAATTACTGAAGAAAGGCTCGCCGCCCCCGCCGAGCACCATCTCTGGTCTCGAGGGGCCGGAGCTGGTGGCCAACGCCGCCGTGCCCACGCTGCGCCTCACCGTGGCCCACGCTCACACCTTCACCGGCTGCGCCGGGTATCTGTACGTAACGGCGGAGACCATCCGCTACGAAGTGGTCGCCCCGGCCACGGACAAGGGGCATTCCTTCGAGCAGCGCCGTTCCGACCTGCGGGTGGTGGGGCACTGGACCATCTGGGGCCAGCCGACCAACTTCGCCGAGCTGAAGTTCGTGGGCGGGGCCGGGACCTACCACTTCGGGCACGTGCGCAAGTCCTACATCGAGCGCGCGGGTACGGCCCGCCTGACCGCCGGCGAGCTGCTCTCCTACACCGACATCGTGAATGCCATCAACGGCTTCGAGGAGGTGATGGTGCAGCTGGAGGCGCGCGCCGAGCGCCTGAAGCCGAAAGCGCCCGCGGCGCCGCCGGTGATCAGCATGCTGGAGCCGGCAGGCGCCGAAGCCGGGCGCTTTCTCGACACCCCCGGACCGAAGCTGCACGTGCGCGGCATCGCCTCACATGCCTCGGGAGTCGCCGGCGTGACGGTGAACGGGCAGATGGCGTACTTGAAGCCGCTGGCCCCGCAGACCGTGGAGTTCGACCTGCGCGAACTGGCGCTGAATCCGGGTGCGAACCCGGTAGTCATCGCGGTCACCGCCACCGACTCGGCAAGCGCGCAGATGATCTTCACCGCCAGCCGCGGCGAGATACGGGTCCTGGATCCGGCGGCCAACAGCGAGACCAGCGAACCGGCGGTCAAGGTGCGGGGACTGGTGCTGGGCATGCGCGACGTGGACCGGGTGGAGGTGGCGGGGGTGGCGGCGGCGCTGCGGCCGGCGGGCAGCGACGTCGAATTCGAAGCCGCGGCAGTGCCGCTGAAGGAAGGCCCCAACACGCTGCGTGGATCGGTGCTGACCCGCGCCGGCCTGCGCGAGGAATTCTCCGTGGACGTGAAGCGGCTGCCCAAGGCGGGCCCGCCGCCGCTGACCCGCGCGGAGGTGATGGAAGCCCTGGGCAAGGGCGTGCCGCCGGCGCGGCTGAGCGCGCTGGTCGGCCAGTTCGGAGTGGACTTTCAGCTCACCGACGAAGCTGAGCAGGCGCTGCGCGCCGCCGGCGCCGACGCCAATCTCCTGCTGGCCATCGCCAAAGGCAAGCGCTGATCACTTGGCGGGCGGCTTCAGTTGGACCGGGAAGGCGGCGTGACAGTTCGCCATGGGGTTGTGGTCGAGCTTCGCCTGGAGCTCGCCGTGGCTTACCTCAAAGACCAGCGGCTTCTTGCTCTTCTCCGGCAGGCCGGAGACGCGGGCGCGTCCCTCGGCGTCGGTGCCGACCTCGACCTGGGTCTTACGCATGCCGCCGAAGCCGTGGCGCACCAGGACTTTGATCTTGGCGTTGTAAACCGGCTTGGCGGCGGCGTCGGTGACCTTGAAGTCGGCCCAGCAGGGCCCGGCGTCGGCGCTGACCGAGGGAGGTTCCTGGGCGAGGGCGGCCGAGGCGAGGAGAAGCACTAGAAGCGCGAGCATTCCGCAAGCGTAAACGAAAGTCCCCACCCAAGCCAAAAGAAGGCTTGGGTGGGACACCCGGTGTGTCGGTTATTCAGAGGCGCGTTGGGCGCGCGCTTCCAGCGTCCAGATGACGAACGTGACCACCTTGTGGCCGCGTCCGAAGTCCTGCTCGAACACCTGCACGCCGCTGTCCTTGGAGCCCTTCACCAGGCGGCCCCACTGGCCGGGACCCTCAAGCTCCATGTCGCGCATAGCCGGAGGCATGGCCGCGCCCAGGCTGGCCTGACCGACCGTCGTGGTGCTGTCCAGGTGGGCGTAGATGGTCTCCAGCTGCACGTAGTCGTGGTTGTTAGGGTGCTCGTTGGAAGGCGGCCCGTCGGGATCGCTGGTGTAATCCATGCAGGAGCCCAGGTTGGGATTGCCGAAGTTCTCGTCCTGGTGGGCGAGGCCGAAGTCGTGGGCGACCTCCTGGCACATCACCAGCCGCCGCCACGCCGCGGTGTTGTACTGCGGCTGGTTGAAGTAGTAGTCGTTCATCTTGGCGGTGCCCTGGGTGATGTGGTTGCCGTTCACCCAGATCTGCGCCAGGCCCAGCCAGCCGTTGTTGCCGTAGCTGGCGTTGCAGACCTCGATGCGGCCGGAGGTGGGGCGGCAGTTCTTGGGACGCGTGCCCCCGGGCACGATGGTCGTGTCCAGCACGGTGGAGACGCTCCAGTCGGAGGAGGCGGTCGCCAGGTGGCTGTCCCAGGCGGAGGAGACGTTGTCGCCCAGCTTCAAGGTGAAGGGGTTGGCGGTGCGGGCCCAGTGGTAATTGCCCCAGGAATGGTTAGCGTACAGGACCGCGGACAAGGCCGCGACGAGGAGCGCGATCGCCAGACCGCGCGCGAAGACACGTTTCGACATAGGGGCTCCGGAAGGTGAGAGGTGTTTGCGCCCCTGCCCCCACGGCAGGACGAGCGCAGAATGTGACGAAATGCTAGTCCTGCCGGGCCGGAGTGTCAAACCGCCCAGCAGCAGCCGGGTTGATGTCATCCACCGGCACGATCACGCGGTCGAGCCGCGGCCGGGATTCCTGGGGGGAAGGGCGCTGCGCGCGCAGCAATCGCTCCACGGACACCTACAGCGCGTTCTTGGTCCACGCTGCGGGCGATGGCCGCACCCCGGCCATCGCCGCAGCGTGCGATCAGTGAGTGATCGCGATCCGGGAGCCCTCGTCCAACCCGGCAGTGAAAGGCGAGCCGGTGATCTCGGTGGGCACACCGGTGGTGGGATTGACCGTGGCGCCCAGGACCTCTCCCGCGTCTCCAGCGAACGGCGCGGTCCCGTACAGGAACCTTCCGGAGGGATCAAAGGCGACATCGTTGACGGCTACGCCGACATCGATGGGCGAACCCGCCACGTGGGTCAGGGCCCCTGACGTCGTGTTGATACTGAACACCGAGATGGTGGTGCCGCTGTCGTCGCACCAGTTGGCCACCGCGACCAGATCGGCGAGGGGACTGGTGGAGATACCCACCGGTTCGCAGCCGGTTGCGAACTCGCCTGCCGAGGTCAGCGCGCCGGTGGTCTGGTTGATGGTGAAGGCGTAGACCTCGTCATTCCCGTGGTGGGTCGCGTAGAGGAAGCGGCCGCTGCGGTCGACGGCCGGGAAGCGAAGATCACCACCCTCGCCACTGATGAAGGGCGATCCAGCCACCGGGGTCAAGGCCCCGGTTGTGGCGTTGATCGTAAATCCGTAAATCTCGTCCGTGCACTGGTCGGTGACGTACACGAAGCGGGAATCGGGATCGACGGCAATGCCGTGAGGACAGGGGCCGACCTCGTACGGCGACCCAGTCACATTGCTGGGCACGCCCGTGGAGCTGATGGAGAGGGCGAAGACCGCGTCCAGACAGGTATCGGTGACGTAGAGGTACCGCCCTGAAGGGTCGGCCTTGGCGAACAGAATATTGCAGTCGCCGATGTCAAAGGGCGAGCCGGCCACCGGGGTGAGCGCGCCCGTGGTCTGGTTCACGCTCAGCACCACCAAGGTGTCCTCCGGGATGGGGACGTACACGAACCGGCCGGCGGGGTCGGCCTCCAGGTTCGGGCTGCAGCAGTCGCCGATGTCGAAGGGTGAGCCGCTGACGCCGGTCAGCACACCGGTGGTGGGGTTGACGGTGAAGGCCGCCACCGTGTTGTCCCAGCGATTCTTCACGAACGCGAACCGGGGATCGGGCAGACCCTCTTCCCCGTCGGGGATGATGAAACCCTCTTGGACCGCCGTGCAGCCGAGCAGGACGGCGGTCACGGTCAGCAGCGTGAAGGCAGCGGTGATGATGAGCTTCTGCGTTTTCATGTCCCAGCCTCGTTCGTCGAGATGATTGATCGCCGCGCTCGCACGGGCGGCGACTACTTACTTGCCCCCCAGGTGGAAGACCAGCCCGGCCGACAGCCGCAGATGGTTCTGGGTGGCGTCGGCGTAGCGCGTGCCCAGGTAATCTACTTGTGCCACGCGGATGGAGATCCGGTCCCCGACCTTCATATCCAATCCGCCGCCGGCGGCGAAGCCCAGCACCGTGTCGGAGAATCCACCGAACGAGGTGCCGTGGCTGATACCCACCAGCCCGTGAATGAAGGGACTGGCCGTGCTGTCCCGTTTGAAGGTGATCTGCGGGCCGAACAGGAAGTTGTGCATGGTCTGCTCGCAGCAGTAGTGACCGTCAAAGTCCGCCTTCAATCCCAGCCAGTTGTTCCAGTTGTAGGTCAGCGCTCCTTCCCAACCGCTGGCGTTACCGGAGGGCAGCCCGAATCCAGGATTGCCGCGCAGGTAGGAGTAGCCGCCAAAGACATCGATCTTCGACGAGTCCTGACCGGCCGCCGGGAGCGCGCACAGGCAGACAAGGCCCGCGAACAAGGCAAGCAGAGTGCTTCTCATGACACCACCCCTCGTTGGAGGATCCCCGATTAGGCCAGAAAGCGTAGGAAGGTCTTATGGATCGGCATATCCTGCACCCCGGCGCAGGGTGTGTCAAGCGGTTCTGGACGGGCGGCTGACAATCTGGCAGGGCTAAGGCGAGACGGTTGGGACGGCCGACTTGAGTTGCCGGACCGCGCCCGAAACCAGCCAGGGCTAGCTTAGTCGCACATACGAACTCCACCGACTAGGAAGTGTTCCGGGCAGGAAGGGTGGCTTCGAGAAGTGGTCGGGGCGGGCAGATTCGAACTGCCGACCCCCTGCGCCCAAGGCAGGTGCGCTACCAGGCTGCGCTACGCCCCGACTGCTCCAATTGTAGCGTGGAATCCGCCTACTGCCGCCAGTAGTGGACCACCAGGTACAGCACCGCGAACGGGGCGGCCACCAGGGCGGCGAGGCAGGCCAACATGAGCCCCAGGAAGAGCCAGTCGCGCCAGTCCTGGCGGCCGCTGCGGGCCTCCGACCGCACCAGCAGCTGGTAGTTCTTGCGGTTGGACTTCCAGGCCACGTCGAAGAGGTCGCCCAGGATGGGCACCGCGCCCAGCAGGGAATCGAGGGCGATGTTGCCGACCATGCGGTAGACGGTGGCGCGCGGCAGGCCGCGCTGCCACGCCGTCCACACGATCAGGGTGGAGAGCAGGCCGCTGATGGCGTCGCCGAAGCCGGGGAGCAGGCCGATGAGGGAGTCCAGGCCGAAGCGGATGTTGGTGCCGGGGACCTGGAAGATGTCGTCCAGCACCCGCGCCAGGAGGTCCAGTTGCTCGTTGGCGGGCCCGGCGCCGTGCCGGTGGGCCTGGCGAGGACGCCGGCTGGGGAGGATGACCTCGGGTTGGGGTTCGTCGGCCACGGGGTATCAGGTTGGATGCAGGGGGCGGGTGGGCAGCCCGCGGCCGCTGCCTCATCTATAATTGCGCCAGCTATGCCCTCGCCGCAATACGCCGTGGTGGCGTATGTGACCAACACCCTGGGCCGCTTCGTGGAGGATCTGCGCCGCGAGGTCCACCCCGAGCACGGTCACCTGGCGGCCCACGTCAGCATCCTGGCGCCGCGCCAGATCCGCGGGAACGAGGGCGAGGCCGAGGCCCTGCTGCGCCGCCTGTGCCGCGACATCCAGCCCTTCGAAGTGGTGCTCGGCGAGGTGGAAAGCTTCGTTCCCACCACGCCCACGGTGTTCATCCGCGTCGCCCACGGCGCCTACCGCATGCGGGAGCTCCACGACCTGCTCAACACCGGCGCCCTGGCCGGCCAGGAGCAGTGGCCCTACATGCCCCACCTGACCATCGCCAAGCTGCCCACCATGGAACGCGCCCGCGAGGTCTTCGCCGCCTCGCAGGAAGGCTGGGCGGAGTTCCGCGAACCCCGGCGCATCCTGATCGACCAGCTCACCTTCGTGCGCCAGAGCGAGAATGGCGACTGGGTGGACATTGCGCCAGTGCGCCTGGGCGAGAAGCTCACTCCCATCCAGCGCTGATTACCGAAGTCGTAGCCCTCCCGCCCGTACATTGTCCCTCTGCTCGATTGCGGCGCTGCGCGGCGGCCGCTACAACTGAGAGTGCGCTAAGGCAGTTCTCCCGGGCGCATTCGCTGGAAGGGACGGTTATGCACATCGCGGTTTACGGTTCGGGATACCTGGGCACGGTGGTTTCCGCGTGCCTCGCCGACTTCGGCACTCCGGTCACCTGCTTCGACGAGGACCACAGCCGCATCACCGCCATCGCGCAGGGCGAAGTGCCGTTCTTCGAGAAGAACCTGAAAGACGTCATCCGGCGCAACGTGCGCTCCGGCCGCCTGGCCTACTCCACCGATCCCGAGTCCACCATGGCGCGCGCCCAGGTGGTGTTCATGGCCGAAGACTCGCACTGCTACATCGAGGAGATCGCGGCCAAGCTGGCGCGGCATGCCCAGCCGGGCGCGCTGTTCGTGATCATGACGCCGGTGCCGGTGGGCACCGCCGCCCGGGTGGAGAAGCGCCTGCAATCCATCGGCAGCAAGATGGTCGTGGTCTCGCACCCGGTGTTCCTCACCGACGGCTGCGCGGTGGAAGACTTCAACTGGCCCGACCGCATCGTGCTGGGCACCGGCTCGAACAACGCGGTGCTGATGCTGAAGCAGATCTACCGGCCGCTGGCCATGCGCGGCGTGCCCATCATCGTGACCAACCACGAGACGGCGGAACTGGTGCGCGAGGCCTCGACGGCGTTCGTGGCCACCAAGATCTCCTTCATCAACGAGCTGGCCAGCCTGTGCGAGCACGTCAGCGCCGACGCCGTGGACCTGGCCATGGCGCTGGGACTGGACAAGAAGATCTCGCCGCGCTGCCTGCAGCCGGGCGCGGGCGTCGGCGGGCAGTTCGTGGAGTCCGACATGGAGTCGCTGGCGGCGCTGGCCAGCGCCAGCGGCGTCTCGCTCAAGGTCCTGAGCGCCGCCCGCGAGGTGAACCGCTCGCTCTCCGACCGCATCGTGGACAAGATCAACCGCATGGTGGAGACCATCCAGGGCAAGGAAGTGGGCATCCTCGGCCTGGCCTTCAAGCCCAACACCAACTCGGTGGCACAGTCGTCGTCCATCTTCCTGGCCAAGCGGCTGCTGCAGAAGGGGGCGCACGTGCGCG
>CAYTPH010000128.1:0-8019 GCA_964439635.1 uncultured Terriglobales bacterium | reverse complement strand
CCTCTACGACAAGCTCTTCACCAAACCCGACCCCAACCAGGTGGAAGAGGGCCAGGACTTCACCGCCAACCTGAACCCGCAGTCGCTGGAGGTGGTGGCGCAGGCCAGGCTGGAACCGTCGCTGAAGGACGCCACCGCGGGCGCGCGCTACCAGTTCGAGCGCCTGGGGTACTTCTGCGTGGATAAGGATTCGAAGCCGGGCAAGCCGGTCTTCAACCGCACGGTCACGCTCAAGGACACCTGGGCCAAGATCGAGAAGAAGGGGCAGTAGCCGCTCCCCGGGGCGGCGGCGCTCCCCTTTGTATTCTTGACCTCCAGGTCTACAATTCACCCAGGCATGAGTTCCCCGTACAACCTCCCGCTGATCGAGAACTGCCTGATCTGCTCGCTACGGGACCAGAATTTCTTCTGCTCGCTCGGTCCCAAGGCGATGGAGGAGTTCAACAAGATCAACTTCTCCACCACCTTCCCCGCCGGCGCATCGCTGTTCGTGGAAGGCCAGACGCCGCGGGGTGTGTTCCTGGTCTGCCAGGGACAGGTGAAGCTGTCGCTGAACTCGGCCGAGGGCAAGACCCTCATCCTGAAGATGGCCAAGCCGGGCGAGCTGCTGGGCTTGCACGCCTGCGTCTCCGGGACGGCCTACGAGATGAGCGCCGAGACCGCCCAGCCCTGCCAGGTGAACTTCATCAACCGCCAGGACTTCCTGAAGTTCCTGAACCGGCACGGCGACGCCTGCATGAAGGCCGCCGAGCACCTGAGCCACACCTGTCACGACGCGGTGGAGCTGATCCGCACGCTGGGGCTCTCGCACTCCGCGGGCGAGCGCCTGGCGCGGTTGCTGCTGGAGATGTCGGCCGGGGCCAAGCCGGACAAGAACAGCGGCAGCCGGGTGAAGGTGGCGCTCAGCCACGAGGAGATCGCGCAGATCATCGGCACCTCGCGCGAGACGGTCACCCGCCTGCTCTCCGAGTTCCGCAAGAAGAAGCTGGCGGAGCTGAAGGGCTCCACGCTGCACATCCACGACCGCGCCGGGCTGGAGAGGCTGGTCGGCGCGTAGCCGGCCTGCCTCAGGGCTTGATGTGGGGGCTCTGCGCCGGGTTCGTCCGCCGCGGGGCCGCCGGGCGGGGGTCGCGGATGGAGGACTTCACCACCCTCACGTCGACGGTCACCGGCAACTGGCGCGCGGGGAAGCAGGTGCGGTTGTCGCAAGCCTGGTAGTGCAGCACGCCGTGGATCTTGTACTTTGCCGGCATGGCGTAGCGCGCGGCGCTGACCACGGCGCTGATGGTGAGATCCCCCTCGTAGACGTTCAGCGGCTCGTCGGGCGCGAACTCAAAACGCACGTTCTTGCCGGGCGGGTATTTCACCCGCCCGGTTCCGATGTCGGTGGGCGGGCTCAGGCGCAACTTGGTGGGGATCAGCCACTGGCTGCCGGGCTGGCTGGAATTGATGTGGTAGCCGGGCAGGATGCGGAAGTGCATCTCGATCTTCGCCGGCTTGCCGGCGGCGACTGTCACCGACTGCGGCGACTGGCCGGTCTGCGAGACGAATGCCTGCGGGATGGCCAGCTTCTCTTTCAGAACTTCTTGCTGGGTGCCCCACCCCAGCCCGCCTTTGGCCAGGGTGGGGGTGTTCCCGGAAACCAACAGGATCCCGGCTATGACCGCGAGTGCTCTCATTGCGTTGAAGCCGCCTGCTGCAGCACCTTACGCGGTGACTGCCCTTCGTCGTCCAGCGCCGGCTGCGCGCCCGCCAGTGCCTTCTCGATGTTCTTGACGATCTCGGAGTGGCTCACCAAGCCGCTGTTGGTGGCCACGATCCTGCCGGTGCGGTCCACATAGAACGAAGTCGGCAGCCCGGGCACGCCGCCGTAGGAGTCGGCCACGGCGTTGTTGCCGTACACGATGGGATAGTTCAGCTTCATCTCCTGGGTGAACTTCACCACGTCTTCCCGCGGGCCTTCGTCTACGGAGATGCCGACGATCTGCAAGCCCTGCGGGCCGTACTGCTCCTGCAGCTCGACGAACCAGGGCATCTCGATCTTGCAGGGACCGCACCAGGTCGCCCAGAAATTCACCAGCACCGCCTTGCCGCGATAGTCGGAGAGCTTCACAGTCTTGCCGTCGGTGGTGGGGAGCTCGAAGTCGGGCGCCAGGCTGCCTTCGCCGCGCGCGCCGATGCCCAGGGCGGCCTTCTTGCCGGCGCGCTGCCCGGCCACCAGCATCAGTATGACGGCGGCGACGATCACCGCCAGGATCACCAGGTTACGTTTCACTCGACCTTCCTACAAAGCGAAGCGATTCAGGAACGAAAGATAGCCGGACAGCACCGTGAACTTGCGCAGGAAGATGAGTACCCCGATGGCGATCAGGAGCACGCCGCTCACCACCTCCACAGTGTGCAGGTGGCGGCGGAATCGTCCGTAGAAGCGCAGGAAGCGCTCCACCCCGAGGGAGGTCAGCAGGAACGGCACCGCCAGGCCCAGCGAGTACACCGCCAGCAGCCCGACGCCCTGCATCACCGACTCCTGCGAAGCGGCGAAGCCCAGGATGACCGCCAGGATGGGCCCGATGCACGGCGTCCAGCCGAAGGCGAAGGCGAAGCCGATGATGAACGCGCCCCACGGCGTCGAGCCGCCCTTCAGGTTGTGCATGCGGGTGTCGGTGTAGAGATACTTGATGGGCACCAGGCCGGTCAGGTGCAGCCCGAAGATGATGATGATGACCCCGGCGGCGTAGCTCAGGTAGCGCTTGTACTGCACCAGCAACTGCCCCACCGAGGTGGCCACCGCGCCCAGCAGGATGAAGACGATGGAGAAGCCCACCACGAACATCAGGGAGTGGAACATCACCTTGGAGAGCAGCTTGCGGTCCTCGGCCTTGAGTTCCTCGACGCCCACGCCGGAGATGAGCGAGACGTAGCCGGGCACCAGCGGCAGCACGCAGGGCGAGAGGAAACTGATCACGCCGGCGAGGAAGGCCGCGATGGGGAGCGGGAGATCGGACATCGTTCTTATTGTACCTGTGCGGGTGCGCTGTTTAGAGATGCGCGGGCGGCGCCGGCGGTTACGAAAAGCTTGACGGCAGAGGGCACGGAGGTGTAGCGCCGGTCCGCGGGCCTCTCGTCCGCGCATACGAACACAGAAGCTCGCCACGGATTCACACGGATGCTCACGGATCGAAAACCTTGAGAAAGATCAGTGAGAACCCGTGCAAATCCGTGGCATGGTTTCCTATTTCCTGAGCCCCGACCAGTCCTCGGCGATGACGATCGAGTTTCCCGGGTTCTGGGGGTCGTACTTGACGGAGGTGGGCAGGCCGAGGCGGCAGGAGTGCAGGTCCAGGCGGTGGCGCAGGTAGGTGACGTCCTGCGAGCACTCGTAGGTGACGCCGGCGACGTCGTACTGGAAGACGAGGAGCTGCGATTCAGGGTGGCCGTTCTCGGGCACCTCATGGACGTCGAGGATGGTGCCGTCGGTGATGCGACCGCCGGCGGAGATGCGCATGCGGCGCTCGCGCTCCAGGTCGGCGGCGGTCTTCTTCCTGCGTCCCAGCCAC
This sequence comes from uncultured Terriglobales bacterium, assembly GCA_964439635.1. Classification (GTDB taxonomy): domain Bacteria; phylum Acidobacteriota; class Terriglobia; order Terriglobales; family Acidobacteriaceae; genus CAYTPH01. Next base: position 4,462 of record CAYTPH010000128.1, on the reverse strand, counting down.
CAGTAGGCGCCGAGCGCCATGGCGGCCGCGCCGCCCGCGAATAAGGGAAGATGTCGAAGGGAGTTCATAGCCCGGGTAGAGACTGAACTGTACTACGGAGCGGCGGGAGAGTGCATAGGGAAGATGCCTTAGCCAGTGATCGGGGAATCTGGGAATCGGGGAATCTAAGACCACGGACCTCGCAGCCGGCGAAACCGATTCCCGGATTCCCCGATTTCCCGATTCCCCGATTGCCTACTTGGAGACCTTCTCCCAATCCTTGAGGAACGCCTCCAGCCCGCGGTCGGTGAGGGGGTGCTTGAACATCTGGTCGAGCACCTTGAAGGGGATGGTGGCGACGTGGGCACCGGCCAGCGCCGCCTGGACGACATGCAGCGGGTGGCGGATGCTGGCCGCCAGCACCTGGGTGGCGAAGCCGTAGTTCTTGTAGATCTGCACGATGTCGCGGATGATCTGCATGCCGTCTTCGCTGATGTCGTCGAAGCGGCCGATGAAGGGGCTGACGTAAGTCGCGCCCGCCTTGGCCACCAGCAGCGCCTGGTTGGCCGAGAAGCACAGCGTCAGGTTGGTCTTGATGCCCTGCTCGGTCAGGCTTTTGCACGCCTTCACCCCCTCGCGGGTGGTGGGCAGCTTGATGACCGCGTTGGGACCCCAGGCGGCGTACTCCTGCGCCTGCTTGCACATGCCGCTGCAGTCGAGCGCCGTGACCTCGATTGAGACCGGCCCGGGCACGGCCTTCAGGATCTCCAGCATGCCCTCCTTGAAGGGCTTGCCGGCCTTGGCCACCAGCGAGGGGTTGGTGGTCACGCCGTCGAGGATGCCCATGGCGGCGGCTTCGCGGATCTCGTTGATGTCGGCGGTGTCGATGAAGAATCTCATGGCTGTGCTCGCAGTCGGTGGATCGGGGAATCGGGAAATCTGGGAATCGGGGAATCTGAACCCTGCGCACCCGATTTCCAGATTACCCGATTCCCCGATGGCTTGATTACACAATTGTCTCATCTACCACGGGGTTTCTGAGCGTTCCCACTCCCTCCACCGTGACCTCCACCACGTCGCCGGCCTTGAGCTCGCCCACGCCCGAGGGCGTGCCGGTGGGGATCAGGTCGCCGGGCAGCAGGGTCATCACCCGCGAGATGTAGCGAATGATCTGCTCCAGGGAGAAGAGGAAGTCGCGGGTGTTGCCGTCCTGGCGGAGCTGGCCGTTGACGCGGGTCTGCACCTGCACCCCCTTCCAGGGGTCGAGCTCGTCGGAGACCACGGGGCCGGCGGGGCAGAAGGTGTCGAAGCCCTTGCCGCGGGTCCACTGGTTGTCCTTCTTCTGGATGTCGCGGGCGGTGACGTCGTTCACGCAGGTGTAGCCCGCGATGTAGGGCCGCACGTCCTCGTCGCTGGCCAGGTTGCGGCAGGGCTTCCCGATCACCACCGCCAGCTCACCCTCGTGGTCCACCCGCTGCGAGATGCCGGGGCGGACGATCTTGGCCCCCGGGCCGATGACCGACGACGGCGGCTTCAGGAAGGTCAGGAGCTCGGCGGGGACGGGATTGCCCAGCTCCTTGGCGTGCTCGCGGTAGTTGCGGCCGACGCAGACGATCTTGCTGGGCGTGACCGGCGCCAGCAGCATCGCCTCTTCGCAGGGGAAGTGGATCTGCGATGCCTTCTCGATGGGGCGGGCGAAGGGATCGTGGATGGGGGTGATGACCTCGCGCCCGGCGTAGCTCTCGAGAACCCCGTAGTGCGTGCCTTCGGGAGATTGATAGCGACAGAACTTCATGATGCGATTGTACGTGGTGCGAACGGTCGAGAGCTGGTCGATTAATTAACATCCCGAGCGCAGCGAGGGAGCACTACCCTCACCACCAAGCTCGGCGGACGTAGGGCTCTCTCGCTCCCCCCGTCGCGCCAGAAGCGGGCCCGACGGGACCCGGTCGCTCGGGATGTTTGTAAAACGTTCGGAAGAAACCGGAGGCTACTGCGCTGGCACCAACTCGCTCGCGGTCTCAGATCTGGAGCTCTCGTTGCCGCGCAAGTCTACCGCGGAAACCGAGTAGCTGTAGCGCTTGCCGGGCGTGACCTCTTCGTCGCGGAAGGCAGGGGCGCGGACGGGCTCGGTGTTGATACGGACCGGTTCGCCGTTCTCAGTCCGGTAGACGTTGTAGCCGGCCAGGTCGGCCTCGGTGTTGGGCGCCCAGGTCAGGTCGATGAAGGGCTGCTGCTCCAGCCCGGAAAAGACCGCCTGCACACCCGTGGGCGTGAGCGGCGGGAAGGCGTCGTGGGCGAAAAGCCTTACCGGCTGCGAGTCTTCGCCTTCGATCTCGGCGCGGCCGTTTTCCATCGGCACCACCGTGACGACGGTGATCCGGTACAAGTAGGTCTTCTCCCATTCGAAACTGAGGTCACGGACCTCGGCCCGGGGCTCGCCCCGCAGGCTCACCTCTCCGACTACGACGTCGGCGTCCTTGCCCTCCTCGCGCCGGTAGATGCGGAAGCGGTGGCGCATCCCGGGGACACCGTGCTCATGCAGGTCGCCGGAGAAAGTCAGCAACGGTCCCTCGGGGGTGACCTGGGCGGCGAAGTCGGCGGGCGGCGGGAGCGTGGGCGCCAGCGGTACCGTCACCTGGTTGGAGAGGCCGGCGCTGCGCCCGCGGTCGTTCAGCGTCTCCACCGCGTACACCGCCCTCTCGCCGGCGTTCTGTTCCTGCAACGCCCGCGGCAGGGTGTCGGTGAACGCGGCGTGGGTCGAGACCGGCAGCTGCGCCGCCTGCAGCTCGCCGATCACCTGCACACAGTCGCGCATGGTCTTCTCGCCGGTGTCGCGGCAGATGCGCGTCGGGCCCATCTGCTTGACGGCGGTGCCGTCGGTGGTCTCCTGCGGCGCGGTCCAGGACAGGGTGACGTGGTCGCCCTTGCGGGTGAGGGCGAGGTCCTCCACCGGCCGCGGCAGCTGCAGCGAGGGTGGTTGCGGCGCCCCCGGCGTGCCACAGCCGGTCCACACCAGCACGGCCGCGATCGGCAACAGCGATAAGTGCCTCATGCCAGGGCAACAGGGTACCAGATGCACTTTTCCACAGCACGGACGGGTTTTGTACCAAGGTGCTCAACGTCCATGCACTCTTGGCACCTACGCAAACCGCTCCGGCAGCGATACAAGTAACTTCGGGTCCTCTCTATGCCTGGGAAACTGCTGGCAAGCGTCTTCGGGGTCTGCTCCCACGAGTTCTCCTGGCCGCGGCGCTGGTCCGACGGCCACTACTACCAAGTCTGTCTCCAGTGTGGCGACGAATGGCTGTATGACTGGAAGAACATGGAGCGGAAGGAGCGGATCACCGCCGGGCAGTTCGCGCAGCGGACGCTGCGCGAGGCCAGGCGGCCAGCGCGGATGTCGCACTCCATCTCCAAGAGCAGCTGGAAGCCGCGGGCGCGGCGGGTGAAGCTGGAGAACCGCGACCTGAAGTTCCGCGAGCGCGGCGAGCGCGACTGGCAGAACGGCACGGTGGAGAACATCAGCGCCTCCGGGGTGCTGTTCCGTACGACGGCGCCGGTGCGGGAGAACGCCTCCATCGAGATGATCCTGCAGATGCCGGAGCCCATCTCCGGCCAGAGGGAAGCCATGGTGCTGGCCTCCTGCACCGTGGTGCGGACGGCCGAGGAGGGCGAGAACGCCGCCTACGGGGCCATCCTGTGGGAGTACCGCTTCCTGCACGCCGAACGCGGCTCGGTGTGACCGCCGGCACTGGCTAGCGTGACCCCGGTCACGGACTGAACTTCCCTTCCCGCCTCATGCTATGCGCGTGGAGGTGGGAGCATGTCGCTCATCCTGATCTTCTTCGGCCTGGCCGCCATCATCCTGGCGATGATCTTCGGCCTGCAAGGCTCCCTCTGCGGCGACGTCGAGCAACCCGAGGTGTGGGAGCGCGAGTTCGAGCGAGAGGAAGTCGCGGCGGGGCGATAGGACCCTAACGACTTACCACGGATTGACACGGATCCTCACGGATCTGATCCTGTTCTTGTTCGATCCTGTGAAATCCGTGGAGATCCGTGGTGAGGTTTCCCTCGGCGTGCTCGACGGCGAAAGTCTTTAGAGGATGTAGCGCGACAGGTCCTGGTCCTTGACGATGTCGCTGAGCATCTTGCGGACGTAGTCGGCGTCCACGTTGACGTCTTTCTCCTTGCGCTCGGGCGCTTCGAAGCTGATCTCGTCGAGCACGCGTTCCATGATGGTGTGCAGGCGGCGGGCGCCGATGTTCTCCGTGCGCTCGTTCACGCGGAAGGCGAAGCGCGCGATCTCGTCCAGCGCCTCGCGGGTGAACTCCAGCTTCAGCCCTTCGGTCTCCAGCAGCGCGGTGTACTGCTTCACCAGCGACGACTTGGGCTCGGTCAGGATCTTGATGAAGTCCTCGATGGTGAGCGAGTGCAGCTCCACCCGGATGGGAAAGCGGCCCTGCAACTCGGGGATGAGGTC
>CAYTPH010000127.1:0-8035 GCA_964439635.1 uncultured Terriglobales bacterium | reverse complement strand
GGCCTCGTCTCCGAAGACGATACGTCCGTTGCAGTACACGACCGTGACGTCGCCGGTCTCCTTCGTATTGATCTTCAGGGGCATGGGAGACCTCCGGCACCGATTGCGAAGGGTGCCAGCGTATCGCTTCGCTCCCGGCTTGGCAAGGGCGAGAGCAGCGGACCGGTCCGGCTCACCGGAAACGCCTCCGGAGGCTAACGTATAATCGGAACCTCCCATGAGTTACCAGGTCCTGGCCCGCAAGTACCGACCGCAACGCTTCGCCGACGTCATCGGGCAGGACCACGTCACCCGCACGCTGAAGAACGCCATCGAGCAGCAGCGCATCGCGCACGGGTACATCTTCAGCGGCCACCGGGGGATCGGCAAGACCACGGTGGCGCGCATCCTGGCCATGGCGCTGAACTGCCGCGCTGCCGACCGGCCGCAGTCCGAGCCCTGCGGGCAGTGCGATTCCTGCAACGAGATCCGCGGCGGGAATGCCGTGGACGTCATCGAGATCGACGCCGCCACCAACCGCGGCATCGACGAGATCCGCGAGCTGCGTGACGCCGCCCGCTACCGCCCGGCGCGCGACCGCTACAAGATCTGGATCCTGGACGAGGCCCACCAGATCACCGACGCCGCCTTCAATGCCCTGCTCAAGACCCTGGAGGAGCCGCCCGGGCACGTCATCTTCATGATGGCGACCACGCAGCCGGAGGACATCCCGCAGACCATCCGCTCGCGCTGCCAGCACTTCAGCTTCCACGCGGTGAAGTTCGACGACATCGTGGGCCAGCTGCGCGACATCGCCCAGCGGGAGAAGATCACCGCCGACGACGGCGCCCTGGCCATGCTGGCCGAGGCCGGCGACGGCTCCATGCGCGACGCTCTCAGCATCATGGACCAGGCCATCGCCTGCTGCGGCACCACGCTGACCGCCGACCTGGTGCGCGGCCTGGTGGGCTCGGTACCCAGCGAGACCCTCGAGCAGATCCTGCAGGCGGTGCAGCAGAACTCCAGCGAGCAGGTGCTGCGCCTGGTGGACAAGCTGGTGAGCGAGGGTCAGAACCCCGCGCACTTCGCCCGGCAGTTGGTCCGCTTCCTGCGCAACACCACGGTAGCGAGGGTGGCAGGCACGGAGTCGGCGCTGCTGCAGATCTCCACCGACGAGCGGGCGCGGGTAGGCCGGGTGGCGGAGATGTTCAGCGAGGAGGACCTGGCGCGCTTCCTGCAGATCATGCTGCGCACCCACTCCGAGCTGAGCTACAAGCAGGAGCAGCGCTTCCACCTGGAGCTGGGGCTGCTGAAGATGGTGCACGCGCAGCGGCTGCTGCCCATCGAGGAGCTGCTGAGCGAGGTAGCAGGACAAGCGAAGAGCGGGACGACCAGGGCCGCGACGCCAGTTCCTCCAGCACAGCCGAGGGCGGCTGTGCCACAAACCCCGTCACGGCCCTCGCCCTTCGAGGCGGACCGGGCGAGGAAGTCAGGACCGCGGTCGGAGATGGCGGCGGCGGAAAGCGCGCCCGCTGCGGTGATCACCACCGGAGCCGCTGTGGCAGTGGCGCCGGAGCCCGCGCCGGCCGCCAGAGTGGACGCATCCGACCTGCCGGGCGTGGTGCTGGGCGCGCTGGAGAACGGCGGTCAGCGCACCCTGGCGGCGATGCTCTCAGAGGGCGAGTGGAAGGTGGAAGGCAGCGAGGTGCTGGTGAAAGTGGCGAAGTCGGCGACCCTGGTGGACATGGCGTTCACCGCCGACGCCCGCCGCATCGGCAACGCCGCCGCCAGCTCGGCGTCGGGCCGGCCGATGAAGCTGAAGGTGGTAGCGCTGGGGAACGGCGCGCAGGCGGAAGCGCCGCGCCCGGTGCCCATCAACGGCAAGTCGGGCCGGTCGCGTGCGGCCGACGATCCCATCGTGCGCCGCATGCAGGAGAAATTCGGGGCGGAGATCCGCACCGTCATCGACCACCGCGACAAGCGCTAGCCGGAGCAGCCCATGGCAGGTTTCGATCCCAGGCAGATGCAGCAGATGCTGGCGCAGGCGCGCCAGCAGGCCGAGGCGCTGCAGGAAAAGATGCGCCAGACGGTGGTGGAGGCCTCGGCCGGCGGCGGCAGCGTCACCGTCAAGATGAACGGGCAGAAGCAGGTGCTGAGGGTCACCATCGATCCCGAGGCGGTCAAGTCCGGGGACATCGAGATGCTGCAGGACCTGGTGACCGCCGCGGTGAACCAGGCCGGCCGCAAGGTGGATGAGGCCATGCAGTCGTCGCTGGGCGGCATGTTGGGCGGGCTGGGCATACCGGGATTGTGAAACATCGGGAAATCGGGAAGCGGGAACTCGGAGAAAGTAGAAGAACCCATGTCTAAGTTCGCGGAGCCGATGGCGCGATTGATCGAGGAACTGAAGAAGCTCCCCGGCGTGGGCTCGAAGAGCGCGCAGCGGCTGGCCTTCCACATCCTGCGCTGCGAGAGCGCGGACGCCGAGGGGCTGGCGGCCGCCATCCGCGACGTCAAGGAGAAGCTCCACCTGTGCTCGCAGTGCAACAACATCACCGACGTGGACCCCTGCGTCTACTGCGCCAGCCCCACCCGCAACCAGCGGCTGGTGTGCGTGGTGGAGGAGCCCACCAACATCGGCGCCATCGAGAAGACGCGGCACTTCAACGGCGTCTACCACGTGCTGCACGGGGCCATCTCGCCGCTGCACGGGGTCGGCCCCGAGCACCTGCGGACCTCGAACCTGTTTCGCCGGGTGGAGCGCAATGAAGTGGATGAGGTGATCCTGGCCACCAATCCCACCGTCGAAGGCGAGGCCACCGCAACCTACCTTTCGCAGACCATCAAGCGCGCCGGGGTGAAGGTGACGCGCATCGCCACCGGCATCCCCGCCGGCAGCGACATCGAGTACGCCGACGAAGTCACCATGCTGAAAGCGATGGAAGGCAGGCGGGAGCTGTAAAGGCAGTTTCTAGTTTCGAGTTTCTAGTTTCTAGAAATCACTCTCTCAATTTGGCGAGTAGTTCTTGCGGGTGGACGGGCTTGGCCAGGATTTCGAAGTCGTGTCCCTGGGCGCGGGCGGTCTCCAGCAGGTTGGCGGTGGCGGCCTGGCCGCTGAACAGCAGGATCTTGCATGCGGGGAGGAACTCGCGCACCTTGATGGCGACGTCGAGGCCGCTAAGGGGCTCGTCGGTGAAGATCACGTCGCTGATGATCAGGTCCGGCCGCACCGTTCGGGCGCGCTCGATGGCGGCGTGCCCGGTGTAGACGGGGGCGGCGTCGTAGCCGTGCTGGTTGAGGATGATGGCCAGGGTATCGGCGATGACGCGCTTGTCGTCCACCACCAGGACCTTCGGCTTCGGCTTGTCGGTCAAGGTGAGCAGCGCCCTCCGCTTGGCTGCCGCCTCCGCGGCCAAGCTAACGATTATAGTGGCGGCGACTCCGCCCATGGCGAGCCCGCCCGCGCCGCCGCCGGGGCAGCCGGCAGCACTTCGACCACGGCGTTGTAATCCGGCTCGGCGGAGACCGGGTCGTACCGCCGGGAGATGAGCACGTTCCCCTCCGGCCAGTAGGCCTGTACGTTGCCCTCGCAGATGTCCGCCAGCCGGGCGTGCCCGCGCAACTCACCCACCGCCGAGCGCACCACCACTTCCTCGCCGTCCTGGATCCGCAGCCGGCGGGCATCGGCGGGGCTGAGAAAGATGGCATCGCGCCGCTCCGCCCCGGTCAGCGGGTCGCGCGGGCCGTAGGTGATGGAGTTGAACTGCTTGCCGCGCCGGGTGGTGAAGTAGAGCTTCCCCGCCGGGATATCCAGGCGTGGGATGGGCACCGTCAGGAAACGCGCGCGGCCTCCCGGCATCTTCTCGAAGCCGTTGGCGAACAAGCGCGGCCCGCCCCACTGCACCCAGTCCCCTTCCTTCGCCAGCTTCTCGATGCCGGCATAGATGGGAACGGCTTGCGCGATCTCGCGGCGCACCTCGGCATCGCTCTTGTAGGCGAACTGGGAGGCGTGCTGGGGCAGCAGTTTGCGGGCGATCAGGCAGGGGATCTCCCACTCCGGACGCGCCTCTCCGATGCGGTGCCCCGGGATGGGCGGCGAGTAGCGGATGCGCCGCTCGGTGGAGGTGGAGGTCCCGCCCGACTCGTAGCGGGTCTCGGCCGGCAGCAGCACCAGCAATTCGCCGGCATCGAGGGTGGCGTAGGTGTTGAGCACGATGTCCTGGTGGATGCGCACCCGCACCCGCCCCAGGGCCTCGGCCACCCAACTCCGGTCCGGCATGGTCTCCAGTAGATTGCCGCCGATGGTGTAAAGGGCGTCGATGCGGCCCTGGGACGCGGCCTCCAGCATGGGACCGACGTGCAGCCCCTTCTCCGCGCTCAGGGGCTTGCCCCAGAGCTGGGCGAAGCGGGCGGCGTTCTGCTGGTTCACCTCCACGCCGCCGGGGAACTTTTCCGGATCGACACCGCACTCGCCGCCGCCCTGCACCCCGCTATGGCCGCGGATGGGCATGATGCCGGTCTTCTCCCGCCCCAGGTTGCCGCGGACCAGCGCCAGGTCGGCGATGGCCTTCACGTTCTCCACCCCGAAGGTGTGCTGGGTCAGGCCCATGGAGTAGCACAGGACGGCGGTCTTGGCCTTGCCGTACCGCTCGGCGAAGCGCTCGATGTCGGCGCGGCGCAACCCGCTGGAGGCCTCGATCTCCGGCCAGGTGAGCGCGGCCAGGAACCGGGCCATCTCCTCGAACCCCGTGGTGTGGCGCGAGATGAATTCGCTGTCCTGCAGGCCGCGTTCGACCAGCATCTTCATCACGCCGTTGAGGAAGGCGATGTCGCCGCCGATCTTCACCTGGAAGAAGTCGTCCATCAGGGGTGTGCCGAAGACGGCGCTTGAAGCCACCGACGGCACCCAGTAGCGCTCCAGGCCGGGCTCGCGGTACGGGTTCACCACCAAGATGCGCGTCCCCGCCTTCTTGGCAAAGTGCATGTACTTGGCGGAGACCGGCTGGTTGTTCACCAGGTCGGTGCCGAACAGCACCAGCAGCTCGGTCCCGATGAAGTCGGAGAGCGAGCAGGTGGGCGCCCCTACGCCCAGCGCGTCTTTCAGGCCGTACACGCTGGCGGCATGGCACAGGCGGGCGCACAGGTCCACGTTGTTGGTGCCCAGCATCCGCGGCAGCTTCTGGAAGGTGTAGTAGGCCTCGTTGGTCAGGCCGCGGGAGGTGGCGAAGAACCCCATGCGCTCCGCCGCGACCCCTTCCAGTTCGGCCGCGATCACGTCCAGGGCGCGCTCCCAGGTGACCCGGGTGAAGCCGCGGTCGCCCTTGCGCAGGACCATGGGGTAGGGGATGCGCCCCAGCGCATGCAGCTCCTCGTTGGACAGGCGGCGCAGGCGGTCGATGTCGGCGAAGTGCTCATCCCCCGCCGCCGGCATGGTGTTCAACCGCAGCAGGTTCAGCCGCGTCATGCACAGGTGGGTGCCGCTCAGGACGTTGTCCTTCAGCCCGTAGGGGCCGAGGGAGCAGCCGTCACAGACCCCGTGGTTGAGCACCCTCCAGGCGTAGCCCAGGTTGTCGCGGTTGCGCCACACGGTGCGCAGCATGTCGCGATAGTGCTGCGGCTTGTCGTTGCCCAGCCCGAAGGGGACCCACTTTCGCCAGCTCACGGGAGAACGATTCTAAGCCATCGCTGCTGCGGGTGCAGGCTAACCCGCTGTCTACTTCCCCGCCTCGCTGCCCACCAGCTTCTCGATCTCCGCCATCTCCTTTGGCACGTCGGCGGACAGCACCTCGGGGCCGTTCTCGGTGATGAGCACGGTGTCCTCCACGCGGATGTGGATGCGCTTCTCCGGGAACTCGATGATGGGCTCCACCGTCACCACCTGGCCGGCCTTGATCGGTCCGCTCAGGCGCGAGACGTCGTGCACCGCCATGCCCACGCTGTGGCCGGCGATGGTGCCGAACCACATGTGCCCGATGCCGTGCTTCTCGAAGATCTTCTTGCCCTCCGCCCCCGCCTGCTCGTAGGTGTTGCCCGGCTTGAGCGCCGCGATCACCGCCTTCTGCGCCTCCAGGTCGACCTGGTACCACTTGGCCTGCTCGGGGGTGAACTTGCCGCTGACGTTGAAGGTGCGGGTGATGTCGATGGTGAGCTGGTTCAGGTCGGCGCCGAAATCGAACACCACCAACTCGTCGGGCTCGATCCGGCTGCGGTTGGAAAAGTAGTGCCAGGTGTTCACGTTCTCGCCCGAGCCCACGATCGCCGGGTAGCCCCAGCCCTGCGCCCCCTGCATGCGGAAGACGTAGGCGGCTTCGGCCTCCACCTGGTACTGGTACATGCCGGGCTTGGCGCGGGCGATGGCCCGGCGCTGGCCGGCGGCGCTGAGCTTGCCGTTGCGCCGCAGCACCGCCATCTCGGCGGGGGTCTTGATGTCGCGCATGGCGTCGACCACCGGGGTCAGGTCGCGGATGCTGGCTGCCGGATAGCGCTCCTGCATCTTCTTGATGGTCTGCAGGTACCCCGGGGTATGCGGATAGGGATGGCCGTACTGCAGGCCCGCCACCTCCCGCGCCACGTCAGACCGCGAGTTGTCGGCCCGGTCGGCATGGCCGAGCCGCAGCCACAGCTCGCCCTGGCTCTCCCCCATCGCGGAGGTAAGCATGAAGTCGAAGGAGGAGACCGGCATCACCTTGCTCACTCCCAGGCGCGCCCATTGCTCCTTGGTGAGCGACAGCAGGTTGGGACCGAGGACCTGCGCCGCCCGCGGCGGCTGCACCGGGGAGAACAGCGTCATCTCGCACTTGGCGGCCTCCAGCAGCAGGATGGCCCCCGGCTCGGCCAGGCCGGTGAAGTAATAGAAATCGTTGTCCTCGCGGTAGTGGTTCGCCTCCTGGAATTCGTTGCGCGCGAACAGCACCGCGTAGCCGCCCTTCAGCTGCTGGCACAGGTGGGCGCGGCGGCGGGCGAACTCCTGCGGCCCGCCCAGCTCCTGGAAGGCCGCCCAGTCGGTGTATTGGGCGAGGCAAGGCGTGGTGACGGCGAGGATCAGGGCGAGGACGGCACACGTCCGAAAGCGCTGGCTCATGGTTTCTTTTCTCCTGGGGAGGAGCACGAGTGTACCAGTCCGGACACGGCGGCGCACGGCGCTTCCCGGTACTTCCGTCACTCTCCGCCCGCAACTTTGCGGTTGCGCGCCCGCCGCAAGGCAGGCACAATCGGGGTTCCTCCGCCTCCGCTATGGGAAACCGCCGCAAGCTTCGCATCAAGATGGTCCTGCCGGTGCGCGTTTGGGGCACCGAGAGCGCCGGCAAGCCTTTCAGCCTGCTGGCCCACACCCTCGACATCACCAGCTCCGGCGCCCGCCTGGGCGGCTTCCGCGTCCTGGTGGAGGCCGCGGACGTGGTCTGGGTGCAATGCCGCCACCGCAAGAGCCAGTTCCGCGTGGTCTGGGTGGGACGGCCGGGCGGCGCCCGCGAGCACCAGGTCGGCATCGAGGCGGTGGACGGCGAGCGCAACATCTGGGGCCTCGAGCTCCACGGCGAAGCCCACCTCGACGAGTACGAGCCGCCCCAGACCGCCCTGGAGGAAGGCAGCCCCGAGCACCGCCGCCACATCCGCTATCCGGTCAGCGGCGGCGTGGAAGTCTGCATGCCCCACGCCACCACCGGCATCTGGGCGCAGGTCAGCGACATCAGCCGCAACGGGTGTTACATCCAGATGCAGTCGCCGCTGAAGGTCGCCACCCCGCTGCGCCTGCTCATCAAGATCTCCGACGTCGAGGTCGACATCCGCGGCATGGTCCGCACCCACCACCCCGACGTGGGCATGGGCATCCAGTTCACCCAGCCCTCCAGCCCCGAGGACGGCGAACGGCTGGAGGACCTTGTCGCCCGCCTGGAGGCGGGAGAGGTCGAGCACGGCCCCGGGGTCACCAAGCCCGACGCCCGCATGGTCGCCGAGCGCCTGCAATCCGCCACCAAGGAGCTCAGCGACATCGACGAGCTACTGAAGTGCATCGAGGTGAACCCCGACGTCCTCTCCGAGTTCCGCGAGTCCCTCG
>CAYTPH010000126.1:0-8050 GCA_964439635.1 uncultured Terriglobales bacterium | reverse complement strand
TGGACTCCATGAGTCGTGGCTGTGACTTCACTGGTTTCCAGGTCTGCTCTCAGGCCTCGGCAGAGTTCAGTGGCGACCCGCACCCGTTCCTGGGCCAGCATGTTGATGACCAGCAGGGTGTCGCCGCGTTCAGACCTCGTCTTTAGCCATTGCTCGACGGCCCAAGCTGTGTGTCGCACGTGGTTCACAGCCTCGCGAAACTCGAAAAGCACACGTACATCGAGATCGGGATCCATCGTAAGTAGTTGCTGGAGGTCTCGTAACTCGGACGTGGACTTTTTGAGTCTTGAGGTGATCAGGCCATCGTATGCCGATCCGGCTGGTTCCATTAGGTTCCTTTCTCTCTCTAAGGCGAGCCGGCCGACGCACGGGGATCGGCGAGCTAAAGGGCCGCCCACGGACCCGACTGCTGGTCCCCCCTCGGTGAGCGGCCCCCTTGTCACAGTAATCTCAGCCAGTGGTGGTACCAATCACCCGTTAGTTGTAGCCGCGAATCCGCAATTGCGCTCGCCTGGACAGAAAGTTAAGCTTTCTCCCCGATCAGGCTAGGAACGGCAACGCCGCTTTCTGGAGGAAGGTCCCAATGATCGAGCCGATTCTCGTTGCAAAGTCCACGCGTGAGTTGGCGCTGATTCCGCAGATGGCAAACAGGCATGGCTTGATCGCCGGCGCGACAGGTACCGGGAAGACGGTCACATTGCAAGTACTGGCGGAAGGCTTCAGCCGAATCGGCGTTCCCGTGTTTCTTGCTGATGTAAAAGGTGATCTGTCGGGACTGGCCGATGCTGGAGGGGACCATCCCAAGATCGTGGAGCGCGCTCAGAAACTGGGCATCGCCATGGAGCCGACTGGATCGCCGGTGGTGTTCTGGGACGCTTTCGGCCAGCAGGGGCATCCCGTGCGGACAACGGTCTCAGATATGGGACCACTGCTGCTGTCGCGGATGCTGAACCTGAACGACACCCAGGCTGGCGTGCTCTCTCTGGTCTTCAAGATCGCCGATGACAACGGCCTGCTGTTGCTTGACCTTAAAGACCTGCGCGCAATGTTGCAGCATGCGGGTGACAACGCCAAGGATTTTGCTACCTCTTACGGACGCATCTCGGCAGCCAGCATTGGCACGATCCAACGCGGCTTGCTGGCGCTGGAAGAGCAGGGCGGAGGAGGCCTCTTCGGCGAACCGGCCCTCTCCATCGACGACCTGATGCAGTGTGACGGAGGGCGCGGGGTGATCAATATCCTCGCGGCTGACAAGCTCATGCAGTCCCCAGCCGTGTACTCCACGTTTCTGCTGTGGCTCTTGGCGGAGCTGTTTGAGCAGCTGCCAGAGGTCGGCGATCCCGAAAAGCCGCGACTGGTTTTCTTCTTCGATGAAGCGCATCTGATGTTCGAGGATGCTCCCAAGGCGCTTAAGGACAAGATTGAGCAGGTGGTTCGGCTAGTGCGTTCGAAGGGGGTGGGCGTGTACTTCGTGACTCAGAACCCCCTGGACATACCCGAAGATGTGCTTGGACAGCTTGGGAACCGGGTGCAGCACGCCCTGCGGGCATTCACACCCAAGGACCAGAAGGCGGTCCGCGCTGCGGCGCAGACTTTCCGCGCTAACCCGCAGGTCAATGTGGAACAGGCAATCACAGAGCTCGGTGTGGGCGAGGTCCTGGTCTCGTTATTGGAGGAGACGGGCACACCAGCGATGGTCGAGCGTGCGTTGGTCGTGCCGCCCCGTAGCCGCATTGGTCCTGTCCCGGCGGGCCGCCGACAGGAGATCGTGCGGGGATCGGTCTTGTATGGGCATTACGAGAAGGCGGTCGACCGTGAGTCCGCCTATGAGCGTCTCAAGCAGAAGACCCAAGCAGCGGCCATGCCGGCGCTTCCTCAAGGGGGCCCTCCACCCGTCCAGGGGGACCAAGCTGCGCCTCCCCGTCCGCGGGGCCGCCAACCCGACTCGATGGGAGAAGCAATGATGAAGAGTGCCGCGCGTGCCATCGGGAGCCAGGTTGGCCGACAGATCATTCGTGGCGTGCTCGGCTCAATCCTTGGAGGACGTGGACGCTAGGCCGAACAGATCTCTACCCGGGGCTCCAAAAACATTGTGAGCGGGCACATCGGCGAGGTGAAAACCGAGGTGTCCAAGAAGCTAGTGCCGCTGCATCCATACCAGCTTGAAGCGTTGAGGGCCTGGCGGGAGGTAACGCCGTACCCGAACGACGACGACTGGGTCTTTGCATCCCATCGCAAGCACGGAAAGAAGCCCAGGCCCAGGCAAGAGCCCGAAGGCTCGCCGAGCGCAGCACCAGGTGGTGGAGATGGTCAGGAAAGCGCCCCTGCCGGTGCTGCCGGAGCCACAAGAGCAGCGCCCTGCTGCTATTGTGCACTAACGTGCCCGGAGGGGAAGTGGGGAGCGTCCGCAAGTGCAAGAAAAGAATGGTAGGCACGTGGGGACTCGAACCCCAGACCTCTACCGTGTCAAGGTAGCGCTCTAACCAACTGAGCTACGCGCCTACGCCGTCCTTACATTCTAGCACCGCCGGGAGGCTTGCAAAGCCGTCCCGGGGCGGGGACAATCGGCGGGTGCACGATCCCGCCGCCAAGCTGGCTGCCTCGCCGCGCGCCGCCTTCGCCGCCGGCGCGCTGGTGCTGGTCACGCTGAACAGCCCGCGGGAAAAATTCTGGGGGGCGGTGCTGGAGATCACCGCCGCCGGCGTCAGCCTGCGCGGCACCGAGCTTAACTCGCTGGACGATGTCGCCGCCCAGCTGCGCGCCGGCGAGCCGGTCTCGGCCTCCGCCGTCTTCTTCCCCATGCACCGCGTCGAGCGCATGGAACTGGACGAGCGCTGCGGCGACATCCCCTCGCTGCTCGACCGCTTCCGCCAGAAGGCCGGCGAGCGCGCCCTCCGCTTCCTCGGCCTGGAGGACGGCGAGTGATCCACCAGCTGCGCACCTTTCCCAACCTGCTGACGTTGCTGCGGCTGGTGATCATCCCCTTCGTGGTGCTCAACATCCTGGAGCAGGACTACCGGCTGGCGCTGGTGCTGTTCGTGCTCGCCGGGCTGAGCGACGGCCTGGACGGCGTGCTGGCCCGCGCCCTCAAACAGAAGACGGTGCTCGGCCAGTACCTGGACCCCATCGCCGACAAGCTGCTGCTCAGCACCCTGTTCCTGGTGCTGTCGCTGCTGCACAAGATCCCGTGGAAGGTCACGGTGCTGGTGTTCAGCCGCGACATCATCATCCTGATCGTGTGCGCGGTGCTGTGGGCGACCACCTCCATGCGCGACTTCCGCCCCAGCATCTTCGGCAAGCTGAACACGGTGGCGCAGGTGGCGACGCTGTTCCTGGTGCTGCTGCGCGAGGTGATGCCGCGGCACGCGGTGGCCGTGGCCACCGAGATCGGCCTGTGGACCACGCTGGCGCTGACCCTCATCTCCGGGCTGCACTACGTGGTGTGGACCGGGCAGCGGCTGCGCGCCCACGAAGGCCAGAAGCCGGCCAGCGCGGGGTAGGTCAGCTCCCCGCGGCCGCCGACGGTACGGCTTCGTCGAACGAGATCTCCTGGATGATGCGGTCCAGTTCGGCGGCGAATCCCTGGCGGGTCTGGCGCAGCTTGTCGATCTCGTTGCGCAAGGCCGCCAGGCGGTCCTCCTGTTCGTTGAGCTGCCGGGTGTAACGGGAGAGCAGGAGCTTCTCCTCGGGGCTGCCCTTCAGCGCTTTCATGTTCTCCCGCAAGCGGTTCTGGTCGGCGACGATGCTGTTGATCTCTTTCTGGCGTTCGCTGATCTGCAGGTCCACCTCACCGACACGGGTCTTCTGGTTGAGAACACGCCGGAAGGCTGCCTCCTGCTGCGGGGTGATGGTCTTCTGCTCGAGGAAGAGCGCCACCTGCTCATCGGTCAGGTTGCTGAGGTAGATGTCGCTCTGGTCGGGCTTAGCCTCTTCGACGACGAGGGTGGTGGTCTTGTCGGGCTCGACGGCAACGCGGAAGCGATGGTAGGAGCCGGAGGTTTCTTCGGGTTTCGCAGCGCCCGTCAGCTTCCACTGAGAACGCGCCGGACGTTCGACCACCACGGTGCGCGAGGCAGTGTCGCTATTGCGGACGGTATAGGTGGTCTTCTCACGATGCTCGCGGGTGAGCCGCATGAGGCCCTTGATGACGGTGACGCGGGTGACCGGGCCGTTGCTGGCATCGTCCTCGGAGCGGATGCGGACGGCGGTGTCGGCGGCGTAGGAGATCAGGCGCTTCTCCGCCGGGCGCAGGGTGTCCAGCAGGCCCTCGCCGGCGAAGCTGCCTTCTTCGAGCACGTTGAAGGCGCCGCCGTCGAGCGTCAGGCCGCTGGAGTTGGTGAGCCACAGCGCCCGCAGCGGCTGCGCCTGGGCCGCGTTCCAGATGGTGACCTTCTCCACCTCGATGGGGGCCTGCACGATGGGTACCAGCGCCGACTGGTTCTTGCCGATGGTGATCTTCTGGCGAATGGCGTACTCGAACAGGTCGCCCACGGCGACGGTCTCGGCCTCAGAATCCACTGTCAACCCCGTCAACCCTCTTAACCCTGCCGCCGGTACACTTGAGTAGAAGGTGTCAGAAAGATTGCTTCCGACAGCAGTTGACGACGTATTCACGGTCACGGCTGCCGCGGACACCTCCATCGTTTCAGAAACCGCTCCCGGTTCCAGGTTCACCCGCACGGAAGTGGTCCGGTTGGGAGCCACTTCGATGCTTCTGACTGCTGCGATCTTGAAACCCTGCTTGGTGACGGTGATGGAGCCGAAGCCGGGAGGCAGCAACGGAAGAACGAAGTGGCCCTCGTCATCGGTCGCCGTACTTCGTTGGGTCGAATGACTGCGGAAATCGACTCGCGCACCGGGAACGATCGCACCGGTCGGGTCGTACACGGTGCCAGCCAGATTCCCCCGAGCCGCGCCGGTCCCCGGCAACCCACCCACGACACCACCGAATGCGCGAGCGCCACCGAAGGCGCCGTCGGTGACCTGCACCGTGCCGCCCGCACTCTTGCCGTACTCGGGCTCGTAGACACCTTCGACGACCTCCACCTCGCGCAGCGTCCCCTCATGCGTCTGCGGAGCGAGCGAGACGCTCTCCGGCAGCGCCACCGTGGGCCGGCGCACGTAGTAGGGCTGGGAGATCTGCTGGATGAAGGACTGCGGCGCGCCCGCCACCAGCGAGAGCTGCACGTCCTTCCAATCCTCGCCGACGGTGTTGTCCACGATGGCCCAGCCTTGCAGCATGGGCTTGTCGCCCGGCTTCATGGGAAGAACCACGCGGTAGGTGGTCTTCCAAACCGGGACCTCGCTGATGTAGCTGACGAACAGGTCGCGGTCGCCCTGGCCGGTGGCGGAGATGGTCATGCGGCGGACGTCGGCGGCACGCGAGGAGCCGATGAGGTCGAGGTAGCGCCCCACCTCCTGGTTCAGCTCCCGCTCGGCGACCCGCACGCTGGTGCCGGGGCGCAGTTCGTAGCTGCGCAGTTCGCCGGCGTCGGTGACGATGGCGAACTCGGTCTGCTGGTACTCGGAATCCGTCCTCGGGTCCTTGCGGGTGACGTTCTCCACGCTCAGCAGCTTGCCCAGCGACCGGGTAGCGCCGCTGGTCACCTCCACGCGCGCGCCGCGCAGGGCAGCCAGGAAGTCGGCGCGGGTGGTCTGCTCACCGATGGGCAAGCGCAGTCCCTTCAGGCGCTCGTTCACCGGCGCCACCGAGTTGTAGCGCACCCCGGCGATCCGCCCGCCGCCGAGGTCGAGCACGGTCAGCGACTTCAGCACGTCGTTGAGCTGGCCGGTGGTGAAGTCGATGGCCACCTCCTGGGTGCCGCGCACCCTGCCGGCATGCTCGAAATAGCCAACGCCGTTCTTATAGAGCACCACCTTCTTCACCGGCAGGCGCGCCTCGCTGTTGGGCGCGGCGGAGGGGGCCTTGGTTTGAGCTGCGGCGGAAAGCGAGATCAACAGCGGGAGCAGGAGAACGAACCAACGTCGCACGGGGCGCCTCCGGAGCAAAGGCGAATCATATTCCAGAACTGTTGCCGACCGTCAGAGGTTACGTCCCTGTTCTGTTTCCAGAACAAAACAACAAAGCCCGGCCATTGCGGCCGGGCTGAGGGTGCAAGGTTGCGAGGCTATTCTTTTTCTTTCTTCCCCGCGCTGGTCTTGGCCTTGGCGGCGGTGGTGGCGGCCATCGCCTTGGGCGTCCAGTAGTCGGGTGAGGCGGCCACGATCTCGGGGGCCGGGTTGCTCATCTTGGGGCTGAAGGCGAACAGCTTGGCATCGTTGAAGTTGACCGAAGCGACGGTGAGCTCGTTCAGCTTGTCGCTGGCCAGCTCGCCGCCCATGGCGGCCTTGTAGGCGTCGGAGGTGTGCAGGCCGGGAGCGGCGTCCACCTCGGCCAGCGACTTCATGGGAATGAACACCAGGAAGGTCGGGCCGGGCATGCCGGAGACGACCTCGAAGACGCTGTAGTAGTCAGTCAGGCCGGCCTTCTCGTGCGCGGCCTTGATCATCTTGCGGGACTCGGCGAACTTGCCGGCCATCCCCGGCTTCACCCGCACGGTGAAGACGTTCATGTAGCGGTACTCGCCCATCTTGAGGGCGGGGCGATGGCTCAGGTCGTCGCGGTAGCGGGCGACCACGTTGCGCAGGCTGTTGATGTGCTCGGCGTCGGCGGCGGAAAGGCGGTCGAACTCGGCGCTAAGGGCGGCGTCGGCGGCCTCGGCCATGCGCTGCTTCTCCCACGCTTCCACGCTGGGGAAGCCGGTGACGTACCAGGCCTCGCTGGGGCCGGTGATGGTGGTCATGGCCAGGAAGTGGACCTGGGCCTTGCTGGCCTTGTAGGCCTTGGGCCAGCCCATCTCCGTCTGTTCGTGGGCGGCGCCGTGGCCGGCCTTCACGTCTTCGATGACGATCTGCAGGATCTTGGGTGCGGGGCGCGCGCCATCCTCTTGGGCGAACGCAGGCATTGCCGTGAGCGCCAGGCCCAGCAGCACGAGTGTTGCAGTCAAACGTTTCATCCACATCCTCCTTGATTTCCTCTCCGGACAGCACGACGCGGCCGATTCGGTACCGGTGCGGGCTGCTGAACTTGGCCTGGAATAGGTTGCGACGGGGACTGGTCCGGAAAAGGTTGGGCAAGTGTACGCTTGGGCGGCGGGAAGTCAATCAAAACCGGTATTTGACCGCCTTTCGCGCCGGCCCCTAGAATCGAAGATTCGCCGTACTCTCGTCCGCATGCCCTTGCGCCTGTTCAACACGCTCTCCGGCCGGGTGGAGGAGTTCCAGCCCGCCCAGGACAACCTGGTCCGCATGTACGCCTGCGGGCCCACGGTCTACGACTTCGCCCACATCGGCAATTTCCGAACGTTCGTGGCCATCGACATCCTGCGGCGCTTCCTGCGGCAGAGCGGGCGGAAGCTGCGCCACGTGATGAACATCACCGACGTGGACGACCGCATCATCGCCAACGCCGCCAAGCTCGGCCTCAGCGTCCGCCAGTACACGGAGAAGTACGAGCAGGCCTTCCTGGAGGACGCCGACACCCTCGGCATCGAGCGCCCCGAGCTGCTGGTGCGCGCCACCGAGCACATCGACGACATGGCGCGCTACATCGCCGAGCTCGCCCGCCGCGACCTCGCCTACCGCACCGACGACGGCTCCTACTACTTCCGCATCTCCAAGTTCCCCCGGTACGGCAAGCTGTCGAAGAAGGACTTCGGCGGCATCATCGAGGGCGCGCGCGTCGACTCCGACCGCTTCGATAAAGAAGAGGCGCGCGATTTCGCGGTGTGGAAGGCCCCCAAGCCCGGCGAGGCCAAGTGGGAGACCGAGATCGGCCCCGGCCGCCCGGGCTGGCACATCGAGTGCTCCGTCATGAGCATGAAGTACCTGGGCGAGAGCTTCGACCTGCACGCCGGCGGCGAGGACCTGGTCTTCCCCCACCACGAGAACGAAGTCGCGCAGTCGGAGGCGCTGACCGGCAAGACCTTCGCCCGCTTCTGGATGCACGTGCGCTTCCTGCTGATCGAGGCCGACAAGATGTCCAAGTCGC
>CAYTPH010000125.1:5872-8076 GCA_964439635.1 uncultured Terriglobales bacterium | reverse complement strand
CTGGGCACCAAGGCGGATCCCTTCGCCCCGGCGCCGGCCGGCATCAAGCCGGAATGGTATTTCATGTTCATGTTCCAGACGCTGAAGCTCATCCCCGCCAAGCTGGGACCGATCGACGGCGAGGTGGTGGGCGTGCTGGGCTTTGGCGCCGCCGCCGCCCTGTGGACTCTCCTGCCCTTCTTCGCCCGCGGCCCGCGCGCTACGAAGTGGATCAGCGGGGTGGCGGTGTTCGCGCTCTCCTACATCGTGGTCATGACGGTGTACGGGTACATAGCGTCATGAGGGCCAACGTGACAACCAGCCGAGCCTTCCACCTCTGTGCCGCCTTTGTGCCCTTTGTGGTGGCGCTTTTCGTTTGGGCGACCCCGACACTCGCGGCCGAGACGGCCGATACGTGCATCGCCTGCCACGCCGAGTTCCCCGAGCCCACCGGCGTCTCCGCCGAGAAGTGGAAGCAGGACATCCACGCGCAGAAGGGGCTGACCTGCGCCGCCTGCCACGGCGGAGATCCGTCTGACCCGTCGCCGGAAGGGGCGATGAGCAAAGCCAAAGGGTTCCGCGGCAAGCCGCAACGGAAGGACATCCCCGCGATCTGCGCGCGCTGCCACGCCGACTCCGCCGCCATGCGGCAGTACAACCCGTCGCTGCGCACCGACCAGTTCGCCCAGTACCAGACCAGCGTCCACGGGAGGCGGTTGGCCAAGGGCGACGGGAAGGTGGCGGTCTGCTCCGATTGCCACGGACTCCACGGCATGCTGCCGGCGAGCGACACCCGCTCGCAGGTCCATCCACTCCAGATCTCGCAGACCTGCTCGCGCTGCCACTCCGACGCTGACTACATGAAGCCGTACAAGCTTTCCACCGACCAGTTCACCCTGTACCAGGCCAGCGTCCACCACGCCGCCCTGGTGGTGCGGGGCGACCTGAGCGCGCCCACCTGCACCACCTGCCACGGAAACCACGGGGCGGCGCCTCCGGGAGTCGGATCGGTGGAGAACGTGTGCTCGACTTGCCATGTGTTCCAAGCTGAACTTTTCGACAAGAGCCCCCACAAGGCGGCATTTTCCGCAATGGGCGCTCCAGCTTGTGTCACCTGCCACAGTAACCATCGCATCCTGCCGCCCACGGACGGGATGCTAAACCCTGCTGCTGCAGCAGTTTGCGGTAACTGCCATACCCCCCAGGACCCCGGCCTGCAAGCGGCCAGCAAAATGCACTCCCAGATACGGGAGCTTGTGTCTGCCATCGACCATTCCGACCAACTGCTGGACCAGGCAGAGCGGTCGGGGATGGAGGTCAGCCAGGCGGAGCTGGAGCAAGCTCAGGCGCGCGACGCCCTCACCAAGGCTCGCGTCGCCGTTCACAGCTTCGAGCCCGCGGCGGTGGAGAAGGAGATCGGCGCGGGGCTGGCAGTGGCAGGCAAGACCCGGCAGGCGGCGGAAGCCGCGCTGCACGAGCGCACCCAGCGCCGCTACGGGCTGGGGGCCTCCCTGATCGCGATCTTTGCGGTCGTGCTGGGGTTGCGGATCCTGATCCGCGACGTCGAGTCCCGGAACCAGTGGGGAGGTAGCTAGGGCTCTTGGAGTGGCAATGGCAACCGGCGAACGAGGGTTCGTTCGGCGGGTCGGCAAGGTCGGCAGCGGTCTGGCGTTCCTGCTTCTTACGGCACTCATAATCTCCTTACCCCGGGCCTGGGCCGCCGACACCGCCAACGCGGACTGCCTGGCGTGTCATGGCGAGAGGGGCTTCGCCACCGAGCGCAAGGGCCGCACCATCTCGCTGTTCGTGGACGGCAAGCGCTTCGCCGGCTCCATCCACGGTTCGCTCACCTGCACCTCCTGCCACGCCGACCTGGAAGGCAAGGAGATGCCGCACGAGGCGCCGCTGAAGCGGGTGGACTGCGGCACCTGCCACGGCACCGAGTCCGAGCAGCATGCCCGTTCGCTGCACGGCAAGGCCATCGCCCGCGGCGACGCGCTGGCGCCCCAATGCACCAGCTGCCACGGCAAGCACGACATCCTGCCCGCCACCGACGACATCATCATCCAGGCGCCGTACAACACCCAGCCGCGCGCGGATTACTTCAGAGCGCTCAAGCAGCGGGGCGTGAAGATCATCGCGCCGCCGATCCCCGCGCTGCTCGCCATCGACGCCAGCGGTCGCATCGTGCCGTCGAAACTGGCGAACGACCTCAAGGGCTGGGG
>CAYTPH010000125.1:3461-5862 GCA_964439635.1 uncultured Terriglobales bacterium | reverse complement strand
GTCCAGAGCAACCGCCAGATCGCGCAGCACAACATCCTGGAGAACTACTCCGAGAGCATCCACGGCGAGGGCCTGCTGAAGAAGGGGCTAACGGTGGCGCCGAACTGCGCCACCTGTCATACGCCGCACAGCATCCTGCCGCACACCGACCCCAAGTCGTCCATCGCGCGGCGCAACATCGCCGCCACCTGCACCCAGTGCCACGCCCAGATCGAGGCGGTGCATCGCAAGATCATCAAGGGCGAGATGTGGGAGAAGGAAGCCCACGTGCTCCCCGCCTGCGTGGACTGCCACCAGCCGCACAAGGTGCGGAAGTCGTTCTACACCCAGGGCATGGCCGACGCCGACTGCCTGCGCTGCCACATCGACCAGAGCCTGAAGTCGAAGACCGGGCGGCCCATGTTCGTGAGGGCGGCGGAGGTGGCGGGCTCGCGCCACGCCAAGGTGGCCTGCAGTCAGTGCCACTCCGAGGTCAACGCCTCGCGGGTGCGGCCGTGCGAGACCATCACCAAGAAGGTGGACTGCGCCTCCTGCCACGCCGAGGTCGGCCAGATCTACCAGACCAGCATGCACGGGCAGCTGCTGGCGAAGAGCGACAAGAACGCTCCCAGCTGCGTGGAGTGTCACGGCACGCACGGCGTGCTGGGCAAGCAGAACCCGCAGTCACGCACGTTCCCCACCAACGTGCCCAAGCTGTGCGCCACCTGCCACCGCGAGGGCGAGAAGGCCGCGAACCGCTACACCGGGCGGCAGCACGAGATCATCCAGCACTACACCGAGAGCATCCATGGCAAGGGCCTCCTGAAGAGCGGGCTGACGGTCACCGCCACCTGCACCAACTGCCACACCGCGCACGGCGAGCTGCCGGCCAAGGACCCCAAGTCCACGGTGAACCGCGCCAACGTGCCCCAGACCTGCGGCACCTGCCACCACGGCATCCAGGAGCAGTACGTCGAGAGCATCCACTCCAAGATGAACGGCAAGACCGACAAGGAGCTGCCGGTCTGCTCCGACTGCCACAGCGCCCACTCCATCAAGCGCGCCGACGAAGACGGCTTCAAGCTGGACATCATGGGCAAGTGCGGCCGCTGCCACGAGGAGATCGCCAAGACCTACTTCGACACCTACCACGGCAAGGTCTCGCGGCTGGGCTACACCAAGACCGCCAAGTGCTACGACTGCCACGGGGCCCACGACGTGCAGAAGGTCAGCGACCCGCGCTCCCACCTGAGCCGCGACAACGTGGTGGCCACCTGCCAGAAGTGCCACGCCGACGCCACCCGCCGTTTCGCCGGCTACCTGACCCACGCCACCCACCACGACCCCAAGAAGTACCCCTTCCTCTTCTGGGCGTTCTGGGGGATGACCACGCTGTTGATCGGCACCTTCATCGTGGGCGGGATGCACACCCTGCTGTGGTTCCCGCGGGCGCTGCAGATGCGCCGCGAGCTGAAAGCGGCGGAGGCCAAAGAGGCGGAGGAGCTCGACGCCGAGATCGATCCCGAGGGCGCCCACGGCGGCCCCTCGAAGGAGAAGTGATGGCCACCGAGGTCAAAGCGCCGATACCTGAACCAGTGCCGGAGGCTGTAGGCAAGCCGCGCCCGCACGAGCACCGGGTGTTCGTGCGCTTCACCCGCAAGAACCGCATCCTGCACGCCTGCATGGTGGTCAGCTTCATCAGCCTGGCCATGACCGGCATGTCGCTGAAGTTCTCCTACACCGGCTGGGCACGCACCCTGTCGCAGCTGCTGGGCGGCTTCGAGACCGCGGGCTTCATCCACCGGGCGGCGGCGCTGGTCATGTTCGGCACCTTCGTGGCCCACCTGCTGGACCTGCGCAGGATGAAGCGGCAGAAGGGCATCGGCTGGCGGCGGCTGGTGTTTGGCCCCGACTCCATGGTGCCCAACGGGCGCGACCTGCGCGAGTTCATCGCCACCATGAAGTGGTTCGTGGGCCTGGGCCCGCGCCCCGAGTACGGCCGCTGGACCTACTGGGAGAAGTTCGATTACTTCGCGGTGTTCTGGGGCATCTTCATCATCGGCTCCACCGGCCTGACGCTGTGGTTCCCGGTCTTCTTCACCCGCTTCCTGCCGGGACAGTTCATCAACATCGCCACCATCATCCACAGCGACGAGGCGCTGCTCGCCACCGGCTTCATCTTCACCGTGCACTTCTTCAACACCCACCTGCGGCCGGAGAAGTTCCCCATGGACACCACGGTGTTCACGGGGCACATCCCGCTGCCCGAGCTGAAGCGCGACAAGCCGCGCGAGTACGCCGAGCTGGTGGCCAGCGGGCGGCTGGAAGAGTACCTGGAGGAGCCGCATCCCCGCATCGTGGTCAAGTTCATCCGCGGTTTCGCCTGGGGAGCATTGTTCCTGGGCTTTTCGATCGTGGTCTG